>JANRAA010000079.1:5848-7359 GCA_030728235.1 Flavobacteriales bacterium | reverse complement strand
TATTGAAGATTAGGTTTTGAGCAGGGTAGTTTGATGAGCCAAAATTTGGGTCATATGCATCAAAGCCTAGACTAAGTGTAGCTGCCACGAGGTGACTCGCAAAAGAATTGCTTAGGTTACCGTTCACTTGGTTTCCAGCTGGAAGGATGCTTGGTTGCCCACCTGCTGGTAAGAAATCTTCGATAGCTTCAGCTGATGTCAATAGCAACGTATTGGTGCAACCGATCATCAATCCGTTCGGGAAGGCAGCATCAAAATTAGCGTCGCGGTATGATCCAGGGTTGTTCCCTTCTGCAGGGGCACCCCAACCACCAGGCGTTTGTGACCTGAAACCTTCGCAAGCGTCGAATTCAAATGTGATTGGTGTTGCTTTTTCTTCTACTACAACGTCGGAGCAGTTGTCTTCAGCAAGCACTTCGATAATAGGTAAATCAGTACCACAAGAGATCGTTTGGTCTTGCACCTGGGTAAGAATTACTGGTGCTACATCATCAACAGCAGTGTAGTTGACGGTGCACGAAGTTGTGACATTACCATCAATAATCGTGTAGATGATTTGACGTGCATATACATCATTTAAACAACCACTGCCATCTTCTTCATAATCAATAAAAATAGCAGGGGTATTGCAAGAGTCAACAATGATGACATCGCTTTCAGACCCGAGAGGGACATCAGAAACGCATTGGAAGTTACCACCTTGATTGTTTGGACAAATAACTTCCAAAGAACAGTCAGGAATGCAGTTCTCAACGATAATTGAAAGTGGCTGCGACAATTCGAAGCAGCCGAAATCATCTTCTACGGTGATGTCTGAAATATTATCTCCAACTTCAGGAAGTGTAAATGCTCCGCTATAAGACAAACCATAGACGTTGTATCCTGAAAGGCCGTATGATTCTGGGAAGAAGTCGCCAGAAGGATTAATTTCTAAAATCTCGCCACTTGTAGAAGTAAGCAAGAACGTGTAGGTATCACCTTCAATTAGACTGTTGGTGACAACATTCACTTGTGATATTTGATCGTCGTCAGCACAAAGGGTGAGTGGTGAGGTAGCATTTTCAAAAGATATGGTTCCAGCCTGACATGCGAAAACAGAGAAGCTTTCACCTTTGATGAATACACCTGAATCGAGCACGCCATCAGAAACGTCAGCAATGACGAATTTAAAGGTGTAATCTTCACCAGGAATAATTGGAATTTCGGCTGTAAATACAACTGTGAACCCATCATATTCAATTGAAGTTCCGCTTGTGTTGTCTACAAAAAAGCTGCTATATGCAAGTGAAGTACAGTTGCCTGAGCTCTGACTTCCCGGTGTACCGTTGTTCACGGCATTAATTGCCACAGGTAGGTTTGTTCCTGGAATCAGAGCGACATTCTGATTGCTATATTGGCCACCCATTGGATTTGGTCCTGAAACAAAGAATGCAAACAAGTCGTTGAAGACAGAGCATACATATTCATTGTACTCTTCAGAGGCGAACGAATATTGAACTGTGATCATAGAA
>JANRAA010000079.1:0-5748 GCA_030728235.1 Flavobacteriales bacterium | reverse complement strand
CAATGGCTGTTGCATTGCCTTTTTCATAATTGAGAGATTAAGTAGTAGTTGTTGTTTACTTTACAATTGGTTTTTGGACACAGCAGTCAGAAAGCACAGCATTCCATTGCTCACGTGTCCATTGCTCACGCCCCTTAGTGCGAAGCATTACAATACCCTTATTTTCAGCAGGATTGCAGCGAAATAAGAAGAACTCGTTGTTGAATTGACTCATGAATTCAACCATTTCTTGATCATTTTCGAATGATAGATTACTCAAATCGAAAGTGAACAATGTGGTTGATTCAACTCCAGCAGGTAACATCAATACGCCACTTGTCGAAAGTGATGCTTGCGGTTGAACTGTTTGACCCTGAATGGTTAATGATGTGCCAATAGCAAGAACTAATAGGAGAAAGGAGCGCATAGCCCCAGATTTCATTGCAGCCGAGATAGACTTGCAATGAGTAGTCATTGGTTTAAACATTGTAGCAGCAATAAATGGTTAAGCGAGATTGCTGTCTAGCAGCTCTGGAGAGAAGAAGATGACAAGCTCGGTAATAGTTGTTGTCGACAAAGGTATAAAAAAATACCACGAATAGACATGATTAGACGATAAGATTGTCAATTTAACATATGAATGAATGTGTATTACAAACACTTATCAATAGAGAATGGAGTTTTAATGTTAATGTGATAGAAGCTCAAGAACGTGACTGCTTAAAATTTTATAATCTGGAAAAAGTAATTCAATAAAAAAAAGGGCTGAACCAGCCCTTTTTATTAATGAAATGTTTTGATCAGCTAAAAGCATTTTCACCGGTAATATCCATACCAGTGATAAGCAAGTGTATGTCGTGCGTTCCCTCGTAGGTAATCACAGATTCAAGATTCATCATGTGACGCATAATCGGGTATTCATTGATGATACCCATACCGCCTAGAATTTGGCGAGCTTCACGTGCAATGTGAATGGCCATATCGACATTGTTGCGCTTTGCCATAGATATTTGAGCAGAGGTAGCACGGCCATCGTTTCTCAATTGTCCCAAGCGGAAGGTCAGCAATTGAGCTTTGGTGATTTCAGTAATCATCTCAGCCAATTTCTTTTGCTGAAGCTGGAAACCAGCGATTGGCTTACCGAATTGCTGTCTTTCTTTCGCGTAGCGAAGTGCAACATCATAACAATCTAACGCAGCGCCAATGGCACCCCATGCGATTCCATACCGGGCAGAATCCAAACAGCTTAGCGGTGCGCCCAAGCCACTGCGGCCAGGTAGTAAGTTCTCTTTCGGAACTTTTACGTTATCGAAAATAAGCTCACCCGTATCGCTCGCGCGGAGACTCCATTTCCCGGTCATCGTTGGCGTGGTGAATCCTTCCATGCCGCGTTCTACAACCAGTCCGTGGATGCGGCCAGATTCATCTTTTGCCCAAACCACAGCGATGTCAGCAAAAGGTGCGTTCGAAATCCACATTTTTGCACCGTTCAAAAGGTAGTGATCACCCTTGTCTTTGAAGTTTGTGATCATACCACCAGGGTTCGACCCGTGGTCAGGCTCTGTCAGCCCGAAGCAACCGATAAACTCACCTGCAGCGAGTTTCGGAAGGTACTTCATGCGTTGTTCTTCGGTTCCATATTTCCAAATTGGGTACATCACCAGTGAGCTTTGTACAGAAGATGTTGAGCGCAAACCAGAATCACAGCGTTCCAACTCTTGCATGAGCAGACCGTAGGATATTTGATCAAGTCCGGCACCACCATATTGTTCAGGGATGTACGGACCGAAACCACCGATTTCTGCCAAGCCTTTTATAAGGTGTTTTGGAAATTTCCCCTGTTCGAAGGCATCTTCGATAATCGGGCTGACTTCTTTTTTGATCCAGGCACGCGCAGTGTCGCGAATCAGCTTGTGTTCTTCGGTTAGCCACTCATCCATTTGGTAATAGTCGTGGCCCTGATAAAGGTCTGTTCTCATTGCAGATTTTTTATTCGGCTGCAAAGGTAACAATTCAAAAGCTAGAAAGTTGAAAACAGATGCTTAGAACATTCCATCATCCTCGCCACTGGCGAGACCTGATTCATACCCTTCATCGATATGCAGCGGACCGTTTTGGTAGGCAGATACGGCCAAAACGTCTGCACGTTCATTCATCGCATTGCCATCGTGACCTTTCACCCAGACAAATCGGACACGATGTTTGCGATAGACTTCTAAAAATCGCCGCCAGAGGTCTGGGTTTTTTTTCTTTTTGAACTTAACTCGTTCCCAATTGAATACCCATCCTTTTTGTACCGCGTCGACTACATATTTCGAGTCAGACACGATGCAAACTAGCTGATCTGGTTTTGTTATTGCTTCCAGGCTGGTAATGACTGCTAACAACTCCATACGGTTATTGGTAGTAACTCTAAAGGCTCCTGAGAGTTCTTTTTTATGGCGGCCGTACATCAAGATGGCGCCATAGCCTCCTTTTCCTGGATTACCACTGGCACCGCCATCAGTATAGATAATTACTTCCCTTTCCTCTTCCATCAGAATAATTGGGTAACGTTGGCACTGAACAGTTTCACTGCAATGGCGAGGAGGATGATTCCGAAAGCTTTTCTAAGTATAGCTATGCCTGTGTCGCCAAGCATCTTTTCAATCTTGTAAATCGAGCGCAATACGAAGTAAACGACAATCATGTTGGTAAAGATGGCGAGTATCATGACCAGTTGCGAATATTCAGCGCGTAGCGAGATAATGGTCGTCATGCTGCCCGCGCCAGCGATGATTGGAAAAGCGATTGGGACAATGCTAGCGGCCTTCACCGCTTTCGGATCGTGCTTAAAAAACTCTACCCCAAGCACCATCTCCAAAGCAAGGAAAAACAGCACCAATGAACCAGCCACGGCAAACGAATTCACGTCAATACCAAGGAAAGTGATGAGTTTTTCACCTAAAAAAAGAAATGCAAGCATGATAAATGCCGATACCATCGTCGCTCGGAAGCTGCTGATTTGACCGGCTTTGCGCTTTACATCAACAATGATAGGAATGGATCCAACAACGTCGATAACCGCAAAGAGCACCATGGTGGCTGCGAAATAATCACTCCAAGTAAATTCCATCACACAATCGTTTTGCAATATGATTCGATAACTTGTGGGTAGTACCGATGTTCTAGGGTGAGCACTTTGGCAGCAATAGATTCTGCGGTGTCGTCTGAGGTGAGTTCTGTTGTTGCTTGAAAGAGAATCTCGCCTTCGTCATAGTGTTCATTGACCAAGTGTATGGTCATGCCAGAAAATGGGTCGCCGGCATTTTTCACGGCTTTGTGAACGTGCATGCCGTACATGCCTTCACCGCCATATCGAGGCAAAAGCGCGGGGTGAATGTTCAAAATCCGATCAGGATACGCTTTCACCATTGATTCGGGAACCATCAAGAGAAAGCCCGCCAAAACAATCAGTTGAACATCGAATGCCTCTAGCTTTTTAAGAACGTTTCCGTTTTGCAAATCATCTTTTGTAAAGTGCCAACTGTCGATGTTGAAGTCGGCTGCATGGTTGAAAACACCAGCCGACTTGCGGTTGCAACCGAGAAGCACCACCGTTGCGTCATCGGAATTTTGAAAATGCTCCATAATTGATCGAGCATTGGAGCCTCCTCCTGAGGCAAAAATAGCAATGCGTATTGGCCTATTCATGCAGCAAAGGTAAGGTTTGAACTTTGAAACTGAAGGTCAAATCGCGTAACCCAAAGTAATATTTCACGTAAGAATAATCCTACAATACCAAACTACGATGACCTATAGCTGCCAACTAAAATCATTGCCAATCCTAATAGGATTTGTTTTCATTCGTGTTTTATCCTTTTCCCAAGGGGTGAATGCCTATGCTCGTGTGGCCTCAATTAGCGGGGCTTCTCTAACTGTTTCGAATGTCAACCAAACCTACGACACATTCGATGGGGGCGACCGGGTTATTGTTTTGCAAATGCAAGACGATGTGCTAGGAAACACGTCAAACAGCGACGCCTTTGGTGGGCTGGGTGCAATAAATAATGCTGGTGTTTACGAAGTAGCAACCATCGCTTCACTCACTACTTATTCGGGCTCTCCCAATACCATCACTTTGCAACAGCCTCTTACGGCAACGTTCAATACCTGCGCCAATTGCCGGGTTCAGATAATCACATATCCGAACTTGGGAACACCCGATTACACAACAACAGGAAATATGCAACCACTGGCGTGGGATGGTGAGAAAGGTGGTGTGCTGGCATTTGAGGTTACTGGCACGTTGTTTTTAGGACATAATATTACTGCCAATTCAATGGGTTTTCGAGGGGGCAACCGCAGTTCTAACTGGGGTGGGCCTTCGTGCGAAATTTCTGTATACCGCACTTCATCTGCAAATTACGCCACGAAAGGCGAATCGATATTTCTGAATACCGATGTCAACTATACGGCGGGTCGCGCGCGCATGCTCAACGGCGGCGGGGGCGGTAGCTCACACAACGGTGGCGGCGGCGGCGGCGGTAATTATACTGCTGGCGGACAAGGTGGACCGGGTTGGTCGAGTTCAGGGTGTTTGCCTGGCTCAGGCGGTTTGGGCGGACTGGCGCTTTCAGGTTACATTTCACCAAACAGAATTTACCTTGGCGGCGGCGGGGGCGGCGGTCAGCAAAACAATAGCGTTGGCACAATCGGTGGAAACGGTGGTGGCATTATCATGATTCGCGCGGCAAGGCTAGAATCGATTGGCAATGCAAAAATTTTAGCCAACGGTGCCAGTTGCACAAACTCGGGCAACGATGGTGCTGGTGGAGGTGGTGCTGGCGGGAGCATATTACTCGAAATTCCAGAGTTTATCACTTATCCAAGCAGAACACTGCAGATTTCGGCCAGTGGAGGAAATGGTGGAAGCGTGAACAATACAGGACTGCATGCTGGCGGCGGCGGCGGCGGACAGGGAACAATAATATTTACGGGTGCTTTGCCAACTGGTGATGTGTCGTATTCAACATCAGCTGGAACTGGCGGATGCAACATCTTGAATTGCTCTTCAAGAGCTGATAGTGGAGAAGGCGTCGACAACATGGGTGTTCTCTCTGGAATGCCTTCATTTCTTGATCTTGAATGGTTAGAGTTCAATGTCTCAGCCGGTTCAGGAAACGCAGTGAAGTTGGATTGGAAGGTGAAAGCAGAAATAGAAGCATCATATTTTACTGTTGAGCGTAGTTTCGACTTGCAGCAATGGCAGCACGAGCTTAGCATACCAGCCATTCCTACAAGCCAAGACATCGAGTCGTACACGGTCCAAATACCGAAGATGGGATATGGCCGCAGCACGTATTACCGCATTCATAGGACAGATGTAGGTGGCGGTCTATCGACTTCTCCACTTCGCAGCTATGCCGCTTCGTTGTCTGACGGGTTGATCAAAAACCCTTACCCCAATCCTGCATCAGACTACCTCGACATCATTGTCATCGGTGAAAACGTAAACATCAATTTACTGAGTGTTGACGGCAAGCTGATTGAACGTTTCAGTGCAACTGGGAATTTCCGCCTTGAAGTCAGCAACTACGGCGCAGGGGTTTATTTTCTTGAATGTACCTCTGGAGCAACGCGTGAAATGTATCGGGTTATTTTCGAATAAACTTTAGTTCGTTGAGCACGTTGCGATATGCATTTCGAACGTTTTCGGATGCCTTACTAAAATGCAAGAGGCCGATTTTCCGAATGTCTTCTTTTTCCATTTTGCTCAATCTGGTGAGG
>JANRAA010000078.1 GCA_030728235.1 Flavobacteriales bacterium | reverse complement strand
CATACCGACTCGCGAGGTACCGATAGTTACAACCTTCGCCTTTCTGATCGCAGAGCCAAAGCCGCTGTTGACTACCTCATCAAGAAAGGTATAGCCCCGAAACGCCTCGTGTGGAAAGGCTATGGTGAAACCGAGTTACTGAACAATTGTGTTAATGACGCCGATTGTTCAGAGACAGAACATCAGAAAAACCGACGTACGGAGTTTAAAATTCTCGATATTTAAGCCATCGAAAGTGCCAAAAATGGTGCTTTTGGTGCCTTAACCATGAAAGTACTAATTGCTGCCCTGCTATTTATCAGCTTCTCGCTGTGCTGTTTTGGAAACGACAGCCTGATTGTTGCCTTGCGTTCAATGCCCAACGACACCAATAAAGTCTGGGCTTATAGAACCCTGGCGTTTGACCTGATGGATGCAGATACCGACACTGCTCAATTTTTCGCAACAAAAGGCATTGAGTTGAGTCGTAAACTCGATTTTTATCCCGGGATAATCAAATCGCTTTTGGTTTCTGGCTATGTGTTCGAGACCGATAACAACTTCAACGCGGCTCTGAAACAGCACTTTCAAGCATTGGAGATCTCGAACCAAATTGGCGATGAGGCGATGACTTGCTCAATTTACAACATCATCGGCTTTGCCTATTACTATCAAGGAGATTTAGCCAATGCACTCACCTACTTCGATAAGGCCGAGATCTTGTGTGCTGAAATTGGTGATCAAGCCGCTTACGGACAAGCCCTCAACAACATTGGGGTAATATTCAAAGCTGATGGTAAATATGCCGAAGCTGCGGAGACTTACCGTAAGTCGATTCGCGTTAAAGAATTGCAACAAGACTCGTCTGGACTCGCTAACTCTTGGTTTAACCTCGCAATTTCAGAATCGTATTTAGGAAACGAAGCCGAAAGTATTAGCGCGTTTGAAATTGCACGCAACATCTACCTCCAAAAAGGTGACTCCGCAAATGTGATTAGTGTGCTGGTGGGGTACGGTCAGACCTTCTGCCATTTCGATCGATACCCTGAAGCCATAGAGGTGCTCTCTGAGGCTTTGACCTACGAAAAACATATATCTAAACCAACGTTGTATCTGATTGTGTCATACTACGCCCAAGCGCTGCGATTTACAGGAGAATATGAAGAAGCCCTGCGCCAGTTAAACCGCATTTATCCGGATGTAAAAGACAGCGATCGGTATGTACTATTGCGCATGGTCGAGCTGGAGCTTGCCTCTTGCTACGTGAATCTTAAACGCTTTGAAGAGGCTATTCCTCACTACGACCGCATGCTCGCCTTCACCGACACCATTAACAATGCAGAAAAAAGAGATGTCCTGCAGGAGTTGCAAACGCAATATCAGACGAAGGAAAAAGAAGCTACCATCGCCCTGCAGCAAAAAGACATCGAATTTCAAAAACGTCAGAAGCTCTTTTTATCAATCGCAGTTATACTTGCTGCGGCTTTGTTGGTTTTCGCCTTGTTCTTCGCTTTGAATAAGATCAAGACAAATCGTGTTTTAGATGCTCAAAAAAAGGTTATTGAAGGGGCGCTGCAAGACAAAGAACTGCTGCTTCGTGAAATTCACCACCGCGTGAAAAACAATCTGCAGGTAGTATCAAGTCTGCTCAGTTTGCACAGCAGAAACATCGAAGATGCTGAGGCGCAAGATGCCATGCTCGAATCAAGAAACAGGGTACAGGCCATGGCGCTAATACATGAGAGCTTGTATAGCCATGACGATTTGCGCAACATCCAAGCATCTACATACATTGAACGTTTGTGCTCTAACATCTTCAACTCGTATAAGATAGACCCCGAAAAAATCGCGCTTTCAACGAAAATCGATCAACTTAAATTGGATATCGATGAAACGGTGCCTCTCGGACTAATCATCAACGAATTGATTACCAACGCGGTGAAGTACGCGTTCAAGGAAGATGGCGGCACCATTCACATTGCTTTGAACGCCGATAACAACGTTGTTACGCTATCGGTTGCCGACAATGGAGTGGGCTACGCGGAAGGTGCTAAGCCTGGCTTCGGCACGCGGTTAATCAACTCTTTTGCAAAGAAATTGCGGGCCGAATGGTCGGTGCTAAACGACGCTGGAACAACTGTCACAATCATGTTTCCATCAAAAGAAAAAAGCGCCCACCCTCAGGTCTGACGCTCTTTCGTTTAGTTGGATAGCAAGCTATTATTATCCTCCAAAACCCATTTTTGAATAGCCTTTCGTAGATATGGTTTCTGAAATGTTTTTCTTCACCTCAGTAACTGTTAGTTTCATCTCTTCTTTTGGATTCTTTTTGTTGGTGTTGGTCATCTCCATCATCATGCCCCCGGGAGCATCTTGAGGCAAGCTTGAGTTCGACTTCTTTGAGGCCGCAGCCATGCCAGCGAATGCTTTGGTGATTCCAAAATCTTCGTCTTTTGTTACCCAAAACACAGAGGTGCTCTCTTTGTCTTCACCAATATACTCTTCGCAGGTATAGCCCAAAATGGTTTTGGTTCGACCTGTTTTCGTAAAGGTAAAGTCATCCGATTTGGTATGCTTTTCTTCCTCTTCTTCACTCAATAAATCACCGTTCAAGGGAATGGTCATCAACATTTTCGACTCGCCTACATCCATGAGCATCACCATTACTTTGTTGCCCATGTCCATAACCATCAAACTGTTCATGCCTTCCTGCATGGTGCGAATTCCAATTTCTGGATCGCTCTCAGAAAAGTACATCTGCATTTGTTGCTCTGGCGATTTCTCCCCTTTCTTATCTGTCATTTCCATGGTCATGCTCACGCGATGATCAAACTTGTATGCGTCTTTGATCTGGGCATTGCTCTGTCCACCAAAAAGGCCTCCAGAAAGCATGCTCTCAGCGGCTGCTTGACTCTGCTCTTCCTCTGTCTGCGGTGTCTCTTCTTTTTTCTTCTTGTCTTCTTTCGGCTTGCGTTTGAATACGCCTTCAATAGCGTCTAAACTTTTGTCAATGCCTTGGTCGATCTTGTTATCAACGCGATTGTTGGTCTTGTCTTTCGCACGATCCGTTGTCCTATCTACGATCTGAGCGCTTGAAATCTGCGTTGAGAGAAGGATTGTAAGTAGCCAAAAAATGCCTTTGGTATTCATAGTTGGTTATTTGATGAGACAAAGTAACGGCGAAGGCAAGACATTTAGACGCTTAATCGAGCATTTGGTTGTACTGAAGTAGTAGTTAGCAATTTTCAAGAGCCAAATAGCTGCATCAAACTGTCTTTACGACTGCGCGAAACAGGAATCTGGGTGCCGTCATCCATCACTACATACCCCCCACTGCCCTTTACATACTTTGCAATGTTGTTGAGGTTGATAACGTGGGAGTGATGCACTCTGAAAAAACCTTGTCCCTCAAGCATTTCTTCAATGTCTTTTAAGGTGCGCGAAACCAACATCCGCCGTTTATCGGCGAAATAAACGCGTGTGTAATTCGACTCCGACTCGCAATGTAAAATAGATTCTGCTTTCACAAATTCAAGTCCTTCTGACGACGGCAATGCGATCTTTGAAAACCCTTTTCCATCCAATCGGCCAAACAAGATGTCGAGCTGTGCCTTCGAAACACCATGTTGATTCTTGACCTTCAAAACAGCTTTTTGAATGTCGTCTCCGCTCACGGGCTTCAGCAAATAATCGATGGCCGAAAACTGAAAAGCTTTCAATGCGAACTCATCATACGCGGTGGTGAAGATGAGTGAAAAATCAATTTTCGGTAAGGCCTGCAATAGCTCAAACCCGTTCATCCTTGGCATCTCGATGTCGAGAAAAACCAGGTCTGGCTTCTGACTCTCTATGGCTTTTAACCCTTCTTCTGGTTGATCAAACACGCCTATTATCTCTACCTCAGGAACGTGGCGTTCAATCTCATATTTAAGTGTTGCCGCACAATGGCGTTCGTCGTCAATAATGATTGCTTTCATACAATTGGTTAATCAAGCGGTATGCGAATGGTCACTTTGGTTCCACATGGCGTTCCATTGCCATCGGTTAAATCGGTAATTTCTACTTTACCTTCTTTATTCAATTTACTCTCTAATATATCAAGTCGGCGTCGGGTGATATCCATGCCGTAGCTTTTATCTCTGGTGGCCGATTTAGATTTCATCTCTGCTGCGGTTGACCGCCCTACCCCATCGTCTTCAATAACGCAAATCAGATCGTTGCCCGACAATGCTATGTCTACACGCAACAATCCTTCGCCTTGCTTGTGATGCAGTCCGTGCCAAATGGCATTCTCTACAAATGGCTGAATCAACATCGGCGGTATGTCGATGAAATCGGCTTGGATATCTGGCGATAACCGAAGCTCAAATCTGAACTTATCACTGAACCGCAATGCCTCGAGCGCCACGTAGAGTTGCAAACTTTCGAGTTCTGTCGACAGTGTGATGGTATCGCTTTTCGAATTCGAGAGTATGAGGCGAATGAGTCTTCCAAACTTTGTGAGGTACTCGCTGGCCTGATCGGTTTCGTTGTTGATGATGAAGAACTTGATGCTGTTCAAACAGTTGAACAAGAAGTGGGGGTTCATTTGAGCTCGCAAGGCCGACATCTCCACTTCCGCTAAACGCTGGTTGTATTCGGTTTGCATTTGCGCCGTGCGGCGGATGTTGATCACGCGTAACCTAACGATGTAAAGACTAATGGCAACAATAGCAATGGCGATGAGGATGTAAAACCAGTTTTGACGGTACCAGGGTACGTCGACGATTATAGACAACAACAGCGGACTTTCCATCCATTCGCCGCTTCGCGATTGGGCCTGTATCTCGAGGATGTAATCGTTTTTTCCCAACTCGCTAAATACCAAACGTGGCTCTTGCATGTAGTTCCAGTTTGCTTCTCCAACGGCTCGCCATGCATAACGGTATTCGCTTGGTTTTGTAAATCCAAGTGCAGCAAATTCTATTTCTACGGCTTCTTTGTATCGGGCTTCTATCGTCTGTCCTACCAAATAATCAACCAACTCTCCCTGCCGATATACGTTTCGCACATACATGAAGGCTGGCGCGCGATGCTCGTTCAATGAATCGGGATGAAACCATGCTATGCCATCGAATAATCCGAGCATGATGGTGCCGTCACTCAGTCGGGTGATCTCGTTGCCTATGATGTCGTTGTACATCAAGCCATCGCGTTCTGTGTAAACGTTGACTGTGTTCTTTTCTGCTGGATCTATCTGTACCAAGCCGTTTCCTGTCAACCCCCAATAATGGTTGTTGCCATCAACTTCCATTTCACCGATGTACAGGCTTATCATGCCTTGCTCGCGTCCATAGTTGGTGACACTCCAATCGTTTAAGTCAACTACCACCACGCCTTGGTCACGGGTTCCCAATGCCAAACTGGTTCCATTGCAGGTGAGCGATACCATTTCAATCCACCCCATGTCGCGTATGGCATCACTCAAACTGTCTAGCCGCTCTACCTCAAGCATGTCGGTGATGCGATACACTCCCTGAGTGGTGGCTGCCCAAATGCGATGTGGATTTTCAACAGCCACCTCAAAAACGAGGTTGTCTTGCTTCGATTCTGCATCCCCTATCAACCACACTTGCTCAACATCTCCGGTTTGCGGGTCGTACGTGCCTACAAGGTTGTCGTCGGTGCCAAAAAGCACTTTGTTATTGGGGGCCGGACAAATAGTATTCACAAAACCACGCGGGTCTTCATAGCCAAACCGTTCATACAAATCCAATCGCTTGATGGTCTTTTGATCGGGGGTGATTTCAAAAAGGTGGTTGGCCGACATGCTCCAAAATCGGTTGTCGACGACTTGCACTTCTACCCCCGAAAGCCCTTTGTCTTGTCCAACAACTTGCCCGGATTGTGCAATGCGATGTTGGTTTTTCTTGGTGGCGAGGTCCAGCATCCAATATCCGTCGCTAGACGAGGCAGAAACCAACAAGTCGTTGCCGATGTTCATGGCTTGGTTGAACTGAAAGGTGCGCCCACGTTGCTCGTCTTGCTGAAAAATTGGGGCGTAGTGTATTTGCAAAACTTCGGGATTGTTAACCGACAGGCCCGATGCCATGGCCGCCCAAATAATGCCGCGAGAATCTACCAAAACGTCGCGCGCACTGATGTAAAAAATAGAGTACGGATCAGATGCGCTGTGCTCGTAAAAACTGAATTTTTTTGTTCTTGTATTGAACTCGCCCAACCCTTTGTCGGCCGAAATAACCCAATAGCTATTGGCCGATTTCTTGTGTAATTTGCGAACAACGTTCTTGTTCGAAGAGGTCGCATCGGGGTCAAATAAGTGATTTGCAATAAAGGTTTCTTGCTCTGGGTCAAATACCACAATTCCTGCTCCCCAAGAAGCCAAAAGGATCTTATCATTCTCAAAGCACAGGTCTTCATGCGTTACATTCTCAATGTTGTTCAAACCTGGATGCTTGAACGATTTGGTTGCTCTTGTTTCTAAATCAACCCGATACAGCTTATCACTGCATGTCCATAAGGTGTTGTCGGGGCCCACGGCCAATCCCCACGCAGAAAGAACTTCTTCACTCAACAGGGTTTGCTGACCTGATCGGATGTTGAGGCGATACAAACCGCCCGACAAAAGCACATCTTTCCCATACGAAACGAAAAAGGTGCTATCGGTTTCTTGAACGATACTGATCGCTGCCAGCAGGGGCTTGTCGTCACGGTAAGTTGTAGGAAAGGTTTCGAAACTTTCGGTGGCTGCGCAATACTTAAACACTCCGCCTCTTCTGGTGGCGCCCAATAAATCTCCCGCAGGAAGTGGAATCAACTGTGTGATGTAGTTGTCTGGAATAGAGCCTTCTTTGCTGCTTTTCAAGAACATCTTGAAGTTGGTGCCGTCAAATCTGTTCAGCCCTTCTTCGGTGCCTATCCAAATAAAACCAAGAGAATCTTCTGCTAGGCAGGATGTCCGTGAACTCGACAATCCTTGATCAACGGTATAGTTCACAAACCTTCCAAACAAGACGTCGTTTTGTCCGTATGAAAGGAGTGTGCTAAGAAATAGTATGCTGAAGATAAGGTTCCTCATTCTGTCCGAAATGTAACTTAGTATTCAGACTGAACCAAATATGAATGAGCAGTTGGTAAAAGTGGGGTGTCATTTGTCGTTAAACCATGGCTGTCAACTTCGAGAATTCTGGATTAAAAATCTTCGTCGTCTTCAAAAAGGTCGGGCTTTTTCTCCTTTGGTGGCTTGGTGTCATTCCATTCCAAAGTTACTTTCACCTCTTTATCTGGCTTTCCGGTTTGGGTGCTGTCTTTCTTGCCAAACAATTTCAACTCGTCTTTCAAAAGGTCTTTGATGGCTTCTTTCTCAATAGTCATCTCTTGCTTGCGATACTCTTTTTTGG
>JANRAA010000077.1 GCA_030728235.1 Flavobacteriales bacterium | reverse complement strand
GTATACATGTTCCATTGTCAACGGTTGCGGCTGCATCGTAGTTGCAGGCTGCGCTATTGGTGCAACCGAGACAAGAAAAGTCACATGAACCATCGTCTGACGTTGCATTTGAATCGTAGTTACAAGCACTGGTGTTTGTGCAACCTGGGACATTAATGATTCCAGCACATGAACAATCTCCTTGGAAGATGTCACCTGTAGTAAGCGGGTCGCCATCGTCACATGCATCGCCTGTGAAAGCACACAAGCCACTATCAATTGTAGCATTTGAATCATAATTACAAGCAAGAGAGTTCAAGCACCCAATGCAAGAGTAGTCACAAGTACCGTTATCCAATGTGGCTGCAATGTCGTAGTTGCAAGCGTTGACATCGGTGCATCCTGGAATCGACGTTTCACCGGCACAAGAGCAATCAGACTGTACGGTATCATTTACGGTATTGGAATCTCCATCATCGCAAGAATCGCCGATTGAGTAACAGCTACCATCATTAACAGTTGCATTGCTGTCGTAGTTACAAGCGTTTGAATCGGTGCATCCAGGTGTTCCAGAAGAAGCTTGAAATGTTTCAATAGGCATGGCAGGAGAAGCTGCTGCGTTGGTTGTTGCAGGGTCATAAACGTTAATTCCTGCCACTGTCCATGAAGCTGGGTCCCATGTTGTTGAAGCGGCAGTTCCACTAATGCGGTACGACCAGCTATCCATGTATTCCCAAGCTAGACCTGTGCCGTCGGTTCCTGGAGCGCCGTAAACATCTATCACGGCTCCATTAAAGAATAATTCGACTGAATCATCTCCGTTGAAATCGAATATTGAACCGACAACGTAAGTTGCAGTAAGTCCGAAATAAGTGTTGAATTCAGCAGCAGATTTTACAACATGAATATAAGTGCCAGCTGTTGCCGCATCAGCAGGAAAAGTATAGTCTACTCCGTTAGAGGGAGTTGTGTTAAATGCTGTACCGATTCCATATAAAGAAAGGTCTGGAATATCGTTTACTACATAAAGCTCTATACCGCGCGGATTACCTCCCGCTAGTGAACCATCGTAGATGGCAGTAATCAGCATGTCTTGTGCTGAAGCATTTAATCCGCCCAGCAAAATACCTAAGCAGAAAGTTAAATGACGTAATTTCATTTGATTTGGTTTTGGTTTGAAATGGAAACTTGATTGGTCTATTAAACCAGTGCAAATTCAATTTCTAACTCTAAGGTTTAATTAACTGTATGCTATGGCTTTGCGAAGAATAACAAAGTTTTATTCGTAGAGATATGTCCTATGGATTTCAGCTGAGAGTGCCTGAAAACGGGAGGTTCATGGAAATCAAAAATGCCGCAAATAAAATTGTATGGTTAACGAATGATAGCAAATGGTTGATTGATTGTTAAGGTAATTCGTGATTGAAAAACATAACATTGCTATCCACGGAGATCAATAATTCGTCGGTGTTGAATTTTCAACCGTGCAACCAATCAAATACACGAGTGGTCTATCTTTGAGTTAGAAATAATTTTATGAAAAACGGAAAAGTTGGCTTGGTGCTTTTTGGATTGGCATTGGTACTTAGCGCATGTGAAGGAAATACAGACAGAATTCGAATCGTAAAGAACGTTACTGATTCTGAGTTAACGGTTTATACGATGTCTTACGATTCTACGTGGTCGTCTATTCAAATTCCATCAGGAAAACGTGAAACTGTTGTTACAACAAGTCAGCGTGGTGGTTCAGAAGATCCAGGTTCACCGTTGCTAGATGTCTTCGGTTTGATTGTGGTAAATGCTAATCAAGACACGCTGAAAACTGATCTGAACGACGCGAATAATTGGGTGATTTATTCAAATCAAATCAAAAAAGCTCCTTCAAATTGGGAGCACGAGTTTGTTTTGAACGTAGACGATGCCGATTTCGATTAATCGATTTTCAGCACTGGAAAGTGTTTTTCGCCTGTGGTGGTGATGACACGTAGGATGTAATTTCCATTTTCAAGATTCCGCATTGAAATTTCTTTCTTTCCTTTTTCAGCCAATACCAATTGTCCGAACAGGTTGTAACATTCAATGCGCAAAACATTGTCGCTATTTATCGAGATGATGTCTGCAGTTGGGTTCGGACCGATCGAGAAACTCATTTCTGTTTCGTCCACGAGCACACTGCAATTCGGTGCTGTGCTATCAACGCTTCCCAAATTGGCATTGTTCACATACCATTTTTGCCAAGCATCAACGTTTGAGGTTTCCCAATTGTTTAGGTCGAGGAAGTATTCTCCTGTTGTTGTGCCGGGCACTTTAAGGACATTGAGTGCAGCGTTGTTGTGCGACCATACCAAGTTTGAACCTGGCTCGCATGTTTCAGGAGAAGCGTCAGCAAGTTCACAATTGGTTTGAATGAAATATGCGTAATCTTCGTATTGAGGGAATCCGCCAAAAACACGAGCAATACCGTTGGCATCGACACAAACGGCAGTATATTCTTCGCTAGCGATGCCTTTTGGGTTGGCACTGTAATCCGTCATCACACGTGCCATAAACGCTACATGTCTGCCTCGTCTGTCGGGGTTGTCATAGTGGGTATCAGTCACCACATTTTCCATAAATGGGATGTCGAGAAACGCCGAGTTGTCTACCGTGACGTTGGCGTTGTAAGGGTTGTTCAATGCCGCGGTAGACGATATCGTGCCATTTTGAGCCGAGAAATAGTATTCTCCTAAAATCGCCATTCCGGCACTAGTCCCACCGATAACTACATTCCGATCTGAAATAGCGCTGTTGATGAGGTCTTGAACAGGGGTGTTTCTCCAGTAATTTACGTAGTTCCATTGGTCGCCACCGGCAAACCAGATGGCTTCAGCTCCTGCTATTTTTTCGTGAACATATGTATCAAAACTAGCTGCTGCACTCGAGAAAACGATTGTTTCTACTGAGTTTACACTCACGCCCAGCTCTGAATAGAAGTAGTCGTTGTAACCATCCGAGCCGCTGGCGCGCAAAACCAAAACATCACCACCGTTGGCTTGTTCAAGAAACCATATCATTGCCTCATCGCTTTCGGAAGCTCCGCCCATGAGGCAAGCACCTCCAGCAGGAGTTGTTTCAATACCTGTTTGATTACCTGTGAAATAGGATGTGTAATCTTGAGCTACGGTAAATAGAGGAAGCACGAGAAGAGCCGAGAGGACAATTGATTTCATACGATGATTTGTCGAAATATAACACAGACAAGCCAAGAAAGCGACTTATTGCTGGAGTTTTTCGATTTCTTTCAGCACCAATTCAGCTTCGGCGATTTTCTCATCGCTTTTCTGTCTGTTTACTTTAGAGAGGTTGAAAGCCTCCTTCATCAGCTCCGCGTATTTCTCATTGAGTTTTTCGAGCGGTGACTTTTTCTTTAGGAAAGAGAACATATTTTGGTTATTAAATTTTCAAATTCGACAGACCTCCGTCGACGTGTAAGACTTGCCCTGTTATCCATCCAGCTTGGTCGGAAAGAAGGAACTTTGCGGCGTTTGCAAGGTCGGCAGGTGTTCCAATGCGCTTGAGGGGGTGCCTCTGAGCATTTGCTTCACGTTTTTCAGGTGAATTCAGCAAACCTTCAGCTAGCGGAGTGTCGGTTAGGGATGGAGCAATGCAGTTTACGCGGATTTTCGGTGCCAGTTCAGCGGCAAGTGATCGAGTAAGTCCTTCTATGGCACCTTTCGACGAAGCCACGAGTGAGTGGAAGTTCAAGCCTGTTGAAACGGCTACCGTTGAGAAAAGCAGGATGGAGGCGTGTTCTGACTTTTTCATGCGCGGCAATGCTGCTTGAATCCATCGAATGGCACCGCCAACTTGAAGGTTGAAATCGTTCAGAAAAGCAGTTGAGTCTATTCGTGCGAACGGACGAAGGCTGATTGTTCCCGGACAGTATACCAATCCGTCGATGACCTCAGGTAAGAGATCCATATTCGGTTCTTCGAGCGCGTCGTGTTGAAAATAAGTCAGGTTGTTTTGACTGGGCTGATCATTCTTATTGAAAGATGCAAAAACGTGATTTCCCTCGCGAGAAAGCTGCGTCGCCAGTTCTAAACCAATGCCAGAAGAGCCGCCGATGATGAGTATGTTTGCCATTAAGTTTATAACAGCAAAATCCCTCTTTTGTTCACTTTTTAGGTTTTCAGCAGACACCAAGTCGTCATGCACCGCAGGTTTTGGACGTTCGTTGTTTTTATCGGTTCATGAGGAATGGCTTGTAGTCGCAGTTCGGCATCGATCAATAGTTTGAGGTTTACCAAAAAGCGGGTGCTGCCATCTGGCAGGATGAATGTGCGTTCGTGTTGGTTTTTGACGAGGTTCTCAATTCCGATGTCGCTAGCGGTGCGACAAAAGAAATATCCGCCTGGTTTCAGCACACGAAAACACTCATCGAGAATGGCGTTGAAATGGTCCTCATCTTTTGCAAAATGAAGCATTGCGTTTGCGATAACAAGGTCAAAAGATTCATTCTCGAATGGCAGATGATCGGCCTCTGCTTGCGTGAAGACGCCCACTTTTGCGTTGGGAATTGAAGAAATATTTTTCAATGCAAGCTGTGCAGTTTCTTCATTGCGGTCGATGCCTGAAATGGTTTTGCCAGTTTTGGCGAGGTAGGTGAGATTTCGTCCGCTGCCGCAACCTACATCGAGCACCGATTGACAATTGTTGTATGTTCCTTTCAGCAGCTGATCGAGCAGGTAGATGTCGATGTTGCCCAATGTTTCTTGCAAATTCATGACAAGTAAGTTACGAAATGAAGGCTTACCTTTTCTGTAATAAGGGATGAATTGATAACTGTGATACGGGCATAAAAAAAAGGACTGCGAACAGTCCTCTTTACAAAACGTTTAAATATCGTTATGCTAGAATTTCAACCAAAGTAATGGCGAAAGTAAGGTCTTTACCAGCCAAAGGGTGGTTAGCATTGATAACGATGTGCTCATCAGTTACTGCATCTACGCGAACTGGAATCTGCTGTCCGTTTGGCAAAGTTGAAGATAGCATCATGCCTTCTTCTACCTGCATGTCAGGAGGCAGTTGATCGCGGCCAACTTCTTGAATCAGGCGGTCATCGGCAGGTCCGTATGCTTCATCACTAGGGATGTTGAGCGTACGCTCTTCTCCAATGGCCATTCCCAAAACGCCGTTTTCGAAGCCAGGAATTACTTGTCCGGCTCCAACAACAAACTCCAAAGGCTCACGTCCTTCGCTTGAATCGAATACTTCTCCGTCGCTCAATGTCCCTTTGTAATGAACACGAACTGTGTGTTGATCTTGTACTTGCATAAAATTACCAGGTTAAACCCGGAAACAAGCACCGGGAAGATTTAGGGCGCAAAGTTAAGGAATCGAATTAAATCAACCCAGCTTACGTAGCACCATAATCACAGCGTAGATAACACCGGGCAGGATGAATACGAACCACAGGAGCAATGAAATAAGGAATTCTTTTCCGACACCGTAAAGTAAAATCATTGCAAGCCAAGGAAGTAAAATGGCAAGAATCAAGAATAGAATGAGTTCTTGGTCACTCATTGGCATGGCTGATTTTTAAGCATGTTCAATTTCAAACTTCGGCGTATGAGCTTTCAGGACTGAGGCCAAGTTGTGGTATTGATTATTGTCTACTTCGGTCGGAAAAGACTCATTTTTTGGTAGGTTATTTCTTAGAGCTTTCTTAGTAGTGATTGGCTTTTGGATGGCAGGTGTGCATTCTATATTGGTCTGTAGGGCAGGTGTCTTTCTTTCAGTATCGATGGTTTTTACGGTTGGATCGATTTCTACAGGTTCGATATACGCTGTTTCAGCTTCGGGCTTTTGGTCAGACTTCACAACGAAGTAGCCTTTGCGATATTTCCTTTTTTGGAAGCCGCGATCGGAGACAACATCGGAGGATGTTGAGCAGGAGGCGAGGGTGAGGGTTAGGAGGAAAGGGGCTAGAAAGTAAATTAACAGGTATTTCATAATATGTAAGATTTGATTATCCGCAATACTACCTAAAGACTTGAATTGAATGTTTTACTAGTCATTTTGAGCTCCAAACAGACAAAAAATCAATGCCTTTTTGGCCAAAGAATGAACAGTTTTAATCTTTAGGTATTATTGCGGATAATCATGAGAAGTTCAATTTGGCGACAAAAGTCGAGGATTTTGAGCGGATCTGTATCACCTATTTATCACGGACATTTGGACTCATTTCAAATTAGCCTCAATGTAAACAACCCTGAGAACATTCTTATAAATTCGTTGAAACAAAAAACCACAAATCATGAATGAAGCACACCTCCATCTCGTCTTAAACCATTTCCCAATCATTATACCGATTGTAGCATTGATCGTTTTAATCATTGGTTTTGGAACCAAGTCGGCAGTTATTAAGCGGGTTGCTTTGGGTTTATTCGTCTTAGGCGGTATTCTTACTTTTCCTGCAGCTTTTACTGGCGAAGGTGCCGAGGAGGTTGTTGAGGATTTAGCAGGCGTATCTCACACGCTGATACATGAGCATGAAGAAAGGGCAGAGACCTTTATCTTGGCTTCGTATATCTTGGGGGCTATATCACTGCTTGGACTTTGGGCCAACTACAAAGGCAAGAAGATCGCCGGGGGAGTCACAATTGTCGTGTTATTGCTTTCTGTTGTTGTTGTGATTTTAGGCAAAGGTGCAGGCACTTCTGGCGGTGAGATCCGACATGAAGAAATCAGACAAGGAACAGCCGTACCAGCCTACGACGGCGATTGATATCGACTAAGCATCAATCATTTAATCGAAAAGAGGTATGCATGCATCCATTTTGTTCGATTAAAAACTTGATAGTGTCGATTAAATGGTTAATTTAGTAGACCATTTAGCGATTAACCATCGCCCTTAACCAAAATACTGAAAATAGAAAGCACCTGGAAACGGGTGCTTTTCGTTTTTTATTTTTGATGTAGAAGTTGGTAAAGACGGTCGGGGTAATCGGTAATAATACCATCTACCTTCATGCTGATAAGCGCTGTCATTTCAGCGGGGTCGTTAACGGTCCACGGCAGGCAGACAACACCCGCATCGTGCATGGTCTGCACTTTTTCAGCCGTTAATGAATTGAATTCAGGACTGATAGCATAAGGTTTGAAAGTCAATTTCTCTAGAGTTTCAGGAACGCTATTTAGGTCTTCAACGAGAAATGACAGTTTTATGTCTGGGTTAACGGATTTAACGATTTCAAGAATCATGGGGTCGAAAGATTGAATGGTGGTTCGATCAGCGACACCTGCTTTTGAGATTTCTTCCATAACACGTCCGACAAGCATAAAGCGATCAGGGAAAAATTCATTCTCTTCGTATTTGATTTCGATGTTGTAGTTCAATCGCAAGGAGTCGATAGATTGCATGTGCTCGGTAA
>JANRAA010000076.1 GCA_030728235.1 Flavobacteriales bacterium | reverse complement strand
GTGTAGCCATCTTGAGCGTAATCACCGGCAATAACAGGGTTGGTAGGATCTTGAATATTGACAATGTGCAAACCACCATTGAACGTGTTGGTTCCAACGGCATAGGCATACCCCGACTCTTCATTGATGACAATGTTGTGGGCTTTACCAAAACCATCGTAGTAGGCTGTTTCTGTGAATGTTACCGGTGGCGAATCAACCGATGAAAGTTGGGTAAGATCAAACACCTGCATCCCATGTCCGCTCGCTTCACTTACGATAAACGCATGGTAGTCATATACTTTAATGTCTCTCCACAAACTATTTGTTGTGTGCGTAGGCAGCGTTCCGAGGTAGATGGGTTCGGCTGGATTTGTAATTTCAACGAAAGCAGTGCCATTGCTTTTCCCAACGATTGCGAATTCACGTCCAGACTCTGGAAATGTAAAACCCCATATGTCATTTAGGTTAGCAGCACCACCGAGAGAATCTGTGGGCATAAACTTCCAAAGGTCAACATTGTCGCACGGGTATATATCTGCAAAACCAGCATCGCACAGCGTTTGCGCATTTAAAGTTCCGGAAAAAAGGACTGCTGCAAGTAAAATTCTCTTCATCGTTTAATTTTTAACTACCCGAGTATTCAATTTATTAAAACCTGGTACTATCAAAGAGTACACTCCCCTATCAAGATCTGAAATCACCAGGGTTAATTTTCCGTGAGCGCCGTTCGGAATGTTCATTGTTTTCACCAAACGTCCCGACATGTCGTACAATTCAATGTGATTGATATCTGCTACATCGCTGATGGTCACATTTACGACATCGTTTGAAGGGTTTGGGTAAACATTCACATCCCGCGGTTGAGCGAAAACCTCGCTCGTGTTTAACGCCAAAATATCGGCTGTAGGCCGAACCACGAAGAAGTGAGAAAACGTTGAAACTACCACATTTCCGCTTGGGAAGTATGGGTAATTCGACCACGAACCGCTGAAAATAGCGAAGTTCGGACCGGGATTGGTGTCGAAAAAAGCTACTTCTTCTAGGTTTCCATTTGCGACATCAGCTATTGAAAGCACGCGCAAACCACCGAGGTAATTGCTTTGGAAAAGGAGATTTCCTTTCACGTACATATTGTGATCGATCACAAATTCAGAACTGAGGTAGAATCCGAGTAAAAGCGGATTGTCTAAGTCGGAGATATCGAACATGTACGTTCTCGTCTGAGTGCCGAGGTTTTGCTCATCCAATTCATCGTCCATGAACAAGAACCGTTGATCTTCAGAAATCCACCCTTGGTGTGTATATTGCGGATTGTCGTATTCTGCGTGAGAAATCAGCGTGCACTCAGTCTTATCTGTCACATCAACAAGTGCAACATTGTCTTCATTGAAAGCGAAAGCGATTTCCTTACCGCTGTAATCG
>JANRAA010000075.1:2518-7479 GCA_030728235.1 Flavobacteriales bacterium | reverse complement strand
ACTATGCACCTGGCAAAGACATCGATCGCACTTATCACTTGATACAAGTGCCTCTTGCATTCCTCATTTTGATGCTTGTTGCTGGCACACAGTTTCTTAAGTACAAGACCTCCAACATCCGCGATGTACTCGCGAAAATTGCCCGTCCGTTTTTGGTTTCTGCATTGCTAATGATTCCTGCGCTGATGGCATTCGATTTTTCAGCAGATGAATTCCCAAGAATCGCCCTCTTGTTCTCGGCAATCTTCGGCTTCACTGCCAACATTGATTATATCATTGCGATGTTAAAAGGCAAGTTCGACAGCGCTGGAGCGAGCATCGCACACGCCGGATTTGCGCTGATTCTTTTGGGTGCGTTGATTTCGACTTCGCAAAAAGACATCATTTCTCAGAACCAAATTGGAGACATCAGCTCGCTGAATGAGGAGCTGAAAAACAACGAAGACATCCTCTTGCTAGAAGGCGACACTTTGTCGATGGATCCTTACTTCATTTCGTATCGTGATCGCTACGAAGAAGGCATCCACGTGAAATTCCGCATGGATTATTTCGATAGAATTCCGTACCAATATAACGTTGGCGACATTGTGATCTTAAACGGAATGATGTTCGAATGCACAGCAGCACACCAAGCTGGGAAGAGTATTTTGGAGCATTTGGAAAACAACTGGCGACAAATTCCGATTCCAAATCAACGCCAAATGAATGCCGCGAAGCTTTGGGTAAATGCCGAACCTGGCGAATACCTTTTCACTTTGGAGCCGCGCATACAGATGAACGAACAGATGGGCAATGCCCCGGAACCAGATACCAAACACTACTGGAATAGGGACTTGTACACGCACATCAAGTGGGGACGAATCACACCCCCTCCTTCTGATGAAGATGGATACCTCGATGGCAGAGCTCACGACGTGCATGTTGGAGATAGCCTGCTTGTGTCGAACATTTTGGTGAAAATCGATAGCCTAGGTGTTGTTGATTCTACCGAAATCGAAAAATTCATGCTGCTGCAGGGCGACATGGCTTTGAAAGTGCATCTGACGTTGCAGCATCAAGGACGAAGAGAGTCGATTACGCCCTTGTACATCATTCGCCAAAACATCATCGTTCCCGACTTGGTTACGCTTGACGATTGGGGTTTGAAATTCTTGGTCAACAAATTCGATCCTACCAATACGACCATCAATTTGAGCATTTGGGAACATGAATCGATTCGCAAAGATTTTGTAGTTATGCAGGCAATCATCTTCCCGCAAATCAACATCTTGTGGATAGGTATTTTTGTTATGATCATTGGTTCTATCATGGCCATACGCAGGCGATTAAAACAAAATAGGAAAAAGGCATGAGCACCCTGAGAGTAGACATCGTTGGTTCTGGTCGTGTCGCCTTGCACCTGATTCGCGTGTTCACTTTGAAAGGCGTTCGTATCAATAAGTTGTACGCGCGGTCAAAACATGGCAGTGTGCTGGCTGACACGATGAACATCTCATTCGACACCATTGATCGTATTCCAGCAAACGGCCCACTGATGATCATCGCGGTTTCTGACGATGCCATACCGCTTGTCGCTTCGCTGATTCCTCCTACACGACGTGTGGCTCATACCTCAGGCAGCGTTTCATTGGAGGCTTTAACGCATGATATCCGTGGAGTGTTTTATCCGCTGCAAACATTCACTCTTGCCTCTGAGCCAGATTGGAAGAAGATTCCGATTTGCCTTGAATCAAACGACGACATCTTGTTGGAAGAATTGAAAGAAATCGCGAAAACCATTTCTAATAAGGTTGTCGAAGTTTCTTCAGAACAACGCCAATACTTGCACATCGCAGCCGTAATGGCAAGTAATTTCAGCAATCAGATGTATTCCCTAGCTGATGATTTGCTTTCTCAGCACGGTCTCGATTTTGAGATGCTACGTCCTCTTATTTTGGAGACGGCATTTAAAGTCCAAAACATGCGTCCGCGAGATGCGCAAACTGGACCAGCACGCAGACACGACACCCATACCATTAACCGACATTTGGGCTACCTCGAAGGAAATGCTGAAATGCATGAACTATACGAAGTGGTTACCCGATCTATTTTGCGCACCTACGATGGAAAACTATAAGTACATTCTCAATAAGATTACCACGTTTTGCTTTGATGTTGACGGCGTTTTTACAGATGGCATCGTATACCTGATGGCTGGCGGTGAGCAAATCCGCACGGCGAATGTCCGCGATGGATATGTAGTCCAACTGGCCATCAAAAAAGGATACCGCATCGCAATTATTTCAGGCGGTCGAAATGAGGAAGTCCGCCATCGCTTCGAAGGCTTAGGAGTTAAAGATATCTTTTTGGGCAGCAGCGATAAAGTTGCTGTTTTCAACGCGTATCTCGAGAAGAACAACATCAAAGCTGAAGAGGTTTGTTACATGGGCGACGACATTCCCGACTACAAGGTCATGCAGATGGCAGGATTGCCATGTTGTCCGAAAGATGCTGTTCCCGAAATACGTTCTATTTCTAGCTATGTTTCCACTTTTGACGGCGGTAAAGGGTGCGTACGCGACATCATTGAGCAAACGATGCGTGTTCAAGGTAAGTGGTTCGACGACGATGCGCACCATTGGTAAGTATCATTGCGCTTCAAGCCACTCGATTGCTTTTTGAATCTTCACGTCGTTTTCTAAGTTGTAAAAATCATCACCTCCGTCGATTTGAATATCTGGTGGTACGGATGTCCCTGGGTATATATTCCCCAACCTGTCTGCGTAATAGCTTTCAGTGAGTTGCAAGACAACGCTTTCTGATAACACGATCCATGAAACGGCGGTTGTATATGCGGCGGTATTCTCACCTATAAAAATGGTTTTTGGCCTCTCTTTGAAAGATATTGCGACTACTTCTCCTGAACTTGCTGTGAATCCGCTAATCAATACCACTACTGGCAATTGGGCCATGTCTGCCACGCCTTTGAATCCGTAATCGGTACTTTGATATTCTCCGATGTACAACTCTCCATCTTTGATGCTCCATTCATCGCGGTAGTTGGTGGCTGGGTCTTCAAAAGCACCAATGACTTGGTTTCCGAGGAGAGGTGCCAAACCAGCAAGCATCGGATACATGGTTCCTCCTCCATTCAAGCGCAAATCTACCACCCACCCTTGAATATCCGCATTCTTGCCCAAGCTGTCTATTTTGCTATAAATCGACGTCGCCTCGGCTAGGTTGTCTTCCCTGTATATTACCCCTGGAACTCGCAAATAACCGAAGTTGCTATTTAGTAAGGAGGCGTGCACTTTCGCGCTTGTCTGCTGGTACATGGCTAAATTCAAAGAATCTATCTTCATGTTCGATGGGGCCCAGCCTTTAGACACCCCAAAGTAGGGCACATCATCAATCCAAATTCGCCCATGAAAATCACCTAACTCTCTGAGCATGTGAGACGCAGCCTTACCCAAACCTTCCTCCTCGTTGATTATCCGCATAGCTACCTCCAGCTCATTCCAGTTCACGCTATCGCGCATTACAGAGGTTGTTCGGCCATAATAAATAACGCTATCAATAAGCGATTCTTGACCTTTAATGTCGCCGATGATAATTCCTGAAAACAAGAAAATCAAAAAAAATGTACAATTGCGGATAACCATGGTTAGTTCGGATTTCAAAGCGAGTAATGTAATAAGAATAAACGAACTCGCGCATGAAGCGCGGATGTTAGAGCAACTAATCAACTTAAATCAACCCCAAACCTGAACTGCGCTCTTGCATAAGGTCTGTTCTAAACAAAAAAAGGGAACACCGTCTGGCATTCCCTTTCTCTAATTAATATTCGACTTAACTCAAATTTGGAATGTCTTCATTTGAGATTTCATACAAGCGATTCGATTCTTCTTCTTTGAAGCTCATTACAAGGTTCAATGCATCTGGAACAACGTCGCTGCTGACAACGATCAATGTGCCTGGTGTGGCATTTCGAACTGCATAAGTGATCGCTTCTTTCTCAGAAGGTATAACAGTAACTTTCTTCATTGGATCGATGCTCTTCACACCACTCTCAATAAGTCCAATCAATTCTTCTTCTGTTTTGCCCCTCAGGTTCTTATCCTGTCGAATGATGATCTCATCAAACATCTCCGCCGCAATGCGACCCAATTCAATGGTATCTTCATCTCTGCGATCACCCACACCTGCAATAATTCCGATCTTCGGATGACCATCCATCTTTTCAATCATCTTCTGCAATGCTCTAAATCCTGCTGGATTATGCGCATAGTCGAGCATCACTTGGAAATTCCTGAATTCGAACATGTTCAACCTTCCTGGCGTTTGACCTGGAGATGGAATAAAGGTTTCTAGCGCAACGCGAATGTCTTCAATTGCAAAACCTTGAATGTAGCCTGTAAGCACTGCCGGAAGTACGTTCTGTATCATAAAAGCTGCTTTTCCTCCGTATGTAAGTGGAACGTTCACAGCCTTAATCACACGAATCTTCCACTCTCCTTTTGCAATGGTAATGTAACCATCCTCATAAATAGCCGATAGTCCGCCACGTCGCATGTGCTGCTGAATGCGTGGATTGCTCTCATCCATTGAGAAATAAGCCACATTGCATTTTAGGTTTTTATTCATGTCGTATACCAACTCGTCGTCAGCATTCAAAATGGCATAGCCACCTGGCATGACCGTCTCTGGAATTACGCCTTTCACTTTCGCCAATTGCTCGATACTATGAATACCTTTCAAGCCAAGGTGATCAGCAGCGACGTTGGTTACAATGCCGATGTCGCATTTCTTGAAGCCCAAACCTGCGCGAAGCAGTCCTCCACGAGCACATTCCAAAACTGCGAAATCTACGGTCGGGTCTTTGAGAACAAACTCGGCACTTGACGGACCGGTGCAGTCACCTTTCATCAACAAGCGGTTTTGGATGTAGACACCATCAGTAGTCGTATACCCAACTTTAAAAC
>JANRAA010000075.1:0-2508 GCA_030728235.1 Flavobacteriales bacterium | reverse complement strand
TTTCATGCGCACCATGTGAGCAATCAAACGAGTGGTAGTTGTTTTACCATTGGTTCCTGTAACAGCTACAATTGGAATGCGTGATGTGCTTCCCGGCGGATACATCATGTCAACCACGTGGGCAGCTACGTTGCGCGGCAAGCCTCCTGTTGGTG
This sequence comes from Flavobacteriales bacterium, assembly GCA_030728235.1. Taxonomy (GTDB): domain Bacteria; phylum Bacteroidota; class Bacteroidia; order Flavobacteriales_D; family Sanyastnellaceae; genus RI-182. The sequence continues at coordinate 2,353 of JANRAA010000075.1, read as the reverse complement.
CAAGGTGCATTCTGAAACCTGGACCGGCGTTTACTTCAAGCACGGCACCCCCTGTTTCTGTAAGCGGCAATCCAATGTCTGAGGTCATGATGTCAATACCACAAATATCAAGATCAATGATCTTTGCGATACGCTCAGCCATGAAGATGTTGTACGGATGCACATGGTCCAATACATCTTCTGCTGTTCCACCTGTGCTGAGGTTTGCAGTGTCTTTCAACTTACAAAACTCCCCATCAGCAAGCACTGTATCCAATGTATAACCTTTCTCTTCGAGGATGCCCAATGAGAGTGCATCGATGTCGATTCGTGTTAAGACTTGTTCGTGTCCATAACCGCGTTTCGGGTCTTTGTTAACAACATCCACCAGCTGTTGAATGGTTGATTTACCATCTCCTACAACGTGAGCGGCGGTTCTTTTGGCAGCGGCGACCAATTTATAGTTGATCACCAACAGGCGGTAATCTTCACCTGTGATGTATTTCTCGATGATGACAGACTTCGATACTTTCTTCGCCTGCTCAAACGCTTCCAATGCATCTTCCCAAGAGTTGATGTTGGTTGTTATGCCTCGTCCGTGATTCCCATTAATCGGTTTCACAACAAGTGGATAGCCGACATAGCGCACGGCATCTTTCAAGCCTTCCTCTGTGCGCACGATTTCTCCTTTCGGAATCGGCACCTCAGCTTGTTCAAGCAAAAACTTCGTATCTTCTTTGTCGCATGCGATTTCAACGCCTATGCTGCTGGTCTGACTCGTTACAGTTGCCTGAATGCGTTTTTGATTGGCACCGTATCCCAACTGACAAAGTGAATATTTGTTCAATCGAATCCATGGAATGCCTCTGCTTTCAGCTTCTGCGATGATTGATCCTGTTGATGGACCAAGGCGTTCAGATTCTCTGAGCTCTCTCATTTCTTGTATGTCGGATGCCAGGTCATATGACTCTCCATTGATCAAAGCTTCAGCTATCCGCACAGAGGCTTTCGCTGCGAAGCGCCCAACTTTTTCTTCCATGTAGTCGAATACAACGTTATAAACGCCATGCTGACCATAGCTGCGTGTCCGGCCGAATCCGCAATTCATTCCTGCCAAGGTTTGAATCTCGAGAGCAATGTGCTCAACGACATGCCCCATCCAAGTGCCTTCTTGAACTCGTTGGAAAAAGCCACCGCGCGTTCCAATCGAACAGCGGTGTTCAACCATCGTGGGGAACATCTCACTCAGCCTTTCGAGGAATCCCTCGATCTTATTTGTGGGTTTTTCCTCGAGATCTTCGAGATCCAACACCATCACGATTAGTTTATGTCGATTTACTGACCAATAATTTGGTCCGCGCATCGCATTGATTTCCAATATCTTCATGCCACTTATTAGTTTTCGTACAAGCCTTTGTTAACTGATTCTTAAATCAAGTGATTAATTTAAAAGAAATATAGGCAATTTCGCATATCACAAGCACAAAGTATGTCTGATCAATTTGCATTCAAAGGAACACTGATTCCAATCGGGGGGAACGAAGACAAGGGGGAAAAGAGCAACTTCAAAACGAAGGGGGTTTTGATGCACGTGCTGCGTGAAAGCGGCGGAGCCAATGCGAAGGTGGTCGTTATCCCCACCGCTTCACAAATACCGGTCGAAGTTGGCGAAAACTACGTTTCTGCCTTTGGTAAATTGGGATGTGAAAACGTAACGGTGATGAACATTACCGACAAGCGTCAATCTGAAGACCCAACCCGTTTGGAGCTCATCCGCAATGCAGATTGTGTAATGTTTTCAGGTGGAAATCAAGCGCGCATCAGCTCAAAAATAGGAGGTACCAGTTTGCACCGTTTGCTGCGCGAACGGTTGTACCATGACGACTTTGTTATCGCTGGAACCAGCGCCGGAGCAATGGCTATGGCCGAAGAAATGATCGCTGGTGGAAGCAGCAGCGAATCGCTGTTCAAAGGAGCCGTGAAAATGAAAAAGGGACTGAGCTTGATGCCTGGCCTTATCATCGATACGCATTTTGTGCGTCGCGGACGTTTTGGTCGATTGGTAGAAGCAATGGCCATGTTCCCGAATAAATTGGGGGTTGGTCTCGCTGAAGATACTGGTTTGATCATCAAACATGGAACTGAATTTCGGGTTATTGGATCAGGAATGGTGCTCATGATGGATCCTTCTAACCTTACCCACAATTCGCATCTGCTGCTGAAAACAGGCACGCCAATGTCGATTTCTAACCTCACCACACACGTCCTTGCCAATGGCGACCACTTCCGTTTTGAAGACCGCACCGTGCAGGTACTCCCGATTGGTGAAGCTTTCGCCTAGACGATAATACAGCCTGAGCGGTTTGTAATCGAA
>JANRAA010000074.1 GCA_030728235.1 Flavobacteriales bacterium | reverse complement strand
AGAGAGTCCAGTTTCTTCACACTGCGTTTTGAATTCATTTTGGTAAACCTCTTCAAAGATATCTGTGAAGCGACCATCGTAGGCTTTCAAGATTGTGTTCTTTGTAGAAAGGTACAAAGGCCATTTCTTCACCAATGCCTGGTTGAAGCATGAGCGAGCGAAGCCATATATAGATTCGTCGGTGTTGTACATGCTCAATGCCACGCCGTCACCTTTAAAGTCGTACACTTCCCAAGTTTGGGTTTCTCCACCATCTTCAGGAATGAACGACATCGTCAGCTTTCCTTTTCCTTTGATTACCGTATCGGTCGCCTTGTATTGATCACCGAAAGCGTGACGTCCAATGCAAATTGGTTGCGTCCACCCTGGTACCAAACGCGGTACATTCTTCATGATGATTGGCTCACGGAAAACGGTTCCACCAACGATGTTACGAATGGTACCGTTTGGAGACTTCCACATCTTTTTCAATCCAAATTCTTCTACACGTTGCTCATCGGGAGTGATTGTTGCGCATTTGATGCCCACGTTGTACTTTTTGATTGCCTCAGCCGAATCGATGGTGATTTGATCATTGGTTTCATCGCGTTTCTCGATTCCAAGATCGTAGTATTTGATATCGAGGTCGAGGTAAGGGAAAATGAGCTTTTCTTTAATTGCACTCCAGATAACCCGTGTCATTTCGTCGCCGTCAAGCTCCACGACAGGATTTGCAACTTTAATCTTATTCATCTTTGAAAAAGTGGTTTTGAAATTGGAAAGCGCGAAGTTACGATTTTTGCGGGAAACCACTGATAGAAAGAAAAAGAGGCGACTGAATCAGCCGCCTCTTTTTTGAAAACTTAAATCGCTCATTAAGCGCGCTCACGCTCACTGAAGAAGAAAAAACCTTCGTTGTGTGCGTTCTCATCGCTATCAGAACCGTGAACCGCATTTGCTGCGATGCTTTCAGCAAAATCACGACGGATGGTGCCTTCTGCAGCTTGTTTCGGGTCAGTAGCACCGATCAATGTGCGGAAATCTTCTACTGCATTGTCTTTCTCAAGAATGGCAGCTACGATAGGACCTGAAGTCATGTAGTCTACCAATTCACCGAAGAACGGACGCTCTTTGTGAATGGCATAGAACTTCTCAGCTTCCTGACGTGAAAGTTGTGTCCACTTCATTGCGCGAATTGAAAAACCCGCTCCGATGATGCGATCAATTATTTTCCCGGTGTTACCGGCGCCGGTCGCATCCGGCTTAATCATTGTAAAAGTTCTGTTAGTAGCCATCTTTGGTACGTTTGAAAAATCGGCGCGAAGGTACGACATTTCTAAAAGTCATCACACACCAACAAAAGCAAAATACCTCTTAACTTCGCTGCATGGAACAATAGTTGTTCTTCCGCGCCCATGAAATCTACCTTTCTCATTGTCCTTTGTTGCTTTGTTTTCGCTTGTTCCAGCGAATCGCAGCCTACCATGCAAGCCAGTGCCCCCTTCATGGCCAGCTTGAAAGAAAATCCAGAAATAGTTACTGGAGCTGAGCAAATGGATCGTTATATCGGACTTTTGCAAAACAAAAAAGTTGGTTTGGTTGTGAACCACACCTCTGTTGTTGGCGGTCAGCATCTTGCTGATTTATTGGTAGAAAAAGGCGTTACAGTTGGTGCCATTTTCGCTCCTGAGCATGGATTTAGAGGCGAAGCAGCCAATGGAGAGCACGTATCGAGTGGCACAGACGCTAAAACCGGACTTCCGGTGCGGTCGTTGTACGGAAAAACCAAGAAGCCAACGCCAGAGATGCTTGCAGATATCGACATCCTGGTATTTGACATTCAAGACGTTGGAGCGCGATTTTACACCTATTTATCTACCTTATACTACATTCTTGAGGCAGGTGCCGAAAACAAAATCCCTGTCATCGTTCTTGACCGTCCGAATCCAAATGGTTTTTACGTAGACGGACCAGTCTTGGAACCAAGTTTCACTTCATTTGTCGGCATCATTCCTATCCCCGTCGTGCACGGGATGACCTTGGGTGAATTGGCTAAAATGATTTGTGGAGAAAAATGGATGAAGACAACTGCCTCATGCGATCTTCAAGTGATTGCATGCAAGTATTATCAGCACGACGATCTGTACACCTTACCCATCAACCCAAGTCCGAATCTCAGCAGTCAATCTGCCATTTACCTCTACCCTACTTTGTGTTTGTTTGAACCCACGAAGATCAGTATCGGACGAGGCACACCATTTCCGTTTGAGGTTATCGGCTATCCTGAAAATCCGAACGGATCATTTCAATTCACTCCTGCGGCGATAGCTGGGAAAGTCACCAATCCGAAGCATGAGGGCAAAGAATGCAACGGACAAAACCTCAGTGAGTTTGGGAGTTTTTACTTCAAATCATATCGCCACATGTACCTTCCGTTTATTCTCGACTCCTACAAATTCTATCCAGACAAGTCCAAGTTTTTCACCGATGCTGCCTTTTTCGACAAGCTTGCTGGCACAGACAAACTGAGAAAGCAGATTATAGCTGGAAATACCGAAGAGGAAATACGCGCCAGTTGGGCACCTGATTTGGAGGCATTTAGCGCAAAGCGAAAAAAGTACCTCTTGTATCCTGACCCCTTGAATTGACTACAAGAATTGCGTTCTTTTGTATTTCCGTGGCTTTACTATTTTTGTACCTTCACAAGCCTATTAAAAACCGTATGAAAAAGGTTCTACTCCTACTTACTATAGCACTCGCATTTGGTTCTTGTAAAAAAACCGATGAGTTCGTAAATCCAGTATTCATGTGTGAGTGTGGGTCGATCAAATGGGGCGGTGTAGATTACCCACTTCAGATGGCGGAGTATGTTTTGGGAGATCCTGAGAACTTCCTTTCACGCAAATATGTGCTGACAGCTGATGTCCGCACCGAATTCGAAGAAGAGCCGCACAACCTCAGCATACAACTCGGAGTAGACAGTGTTGATCAGCAACTTTTCTACATACCGAATCCGGATGTTTTGTTTTGGTTTGAAGAAGTGAATCAGAACGACATCCTACTTCCATACCGCACTTATACCAGCACAGTAGGTTTGGTAAACATCTCACCGGCCATTCTAGGGGGTAACGAAACAGTAAGTTTTGATATGATTTTGCGTGAAGTTGTGAATGGCGACACCGTTGGCTTCGACATCTCTATGAAAGGCAACTTCAACGTTACGATCAATAACTGATTACCAATTTCTTATTGTATTGTCCTTTTCCGTCGCTGCTCAAGCGCAGGATGTAAATGCCTTGGGGTAAATTTTCAAGAGGGACAAACGATTGCTTTTCAATCAGTTTTTGACAGTGAACCAGTTGTCCGTTCATATTTCGTATTTCCAACTCTGCATTCGCTATTGACGACCTCACGTACACAGCTGTTGACGCCGGATTTGGTTGAATAGAGAACCCATCGCTTTCAGCATCGAAAACGCCCGTGTTAGCAATCACGACAGTTTCGGAATCGACAGAAGTTCCGCACGGAGACGTTGATGTAGCGGTGAAAATATATTCACCATTCTCATAATCTTCAATCGAGATAATAATTGGGAACTCCTCGTATTGCATAATTACACCATTGATGGATACTTCAACCGATAGAGTCGAGGCGCTGGCATCAATCACCACCTCATCTTCGAATGAGGAAATGGATGTCCACACCATTGGAGAGTTCATATTCCACAGCTCTAAATTTCCGAACACCACCTCGTTTGCTGCCTCTTGGATTGCAAGAGCTTGTTGCGCCGTTACACCAGCAGGATAAGCCGCTCCAACAGGTGATTCATTAAACATTACAGCGAAGAATGTGCAAGCAGCGAGGTATGTACCATGTATTGACGGATGACTTCCATCTGCAGCATACAGTGGAGCATCTGCCATGACCGTTTGCCACACATTACCGACAGGAGCAACCCACGCATCATTGTCTGCCGCCATTTGAATGTAACGTTCAGAAAGCAGCTCTTGCATACCCTGGTAGGTGCAAACCGGCGGCCAGTTCGCACAATTTTGACTATCGCCATTTTCGCGACCCCAGGTCATGTAGAACAGCGGACGAGCGCAAGGGTTGGCTTCGCGTATTAGGTTACAAAGCTGCTCGGCATAAGGGAAACAGTCTTGTTCGACCTGTGACAACGGAAAACTTGGAATTTGGCTTTGCTCTTGAAGGATCACAAAATCCCATTCATCAGCTGCGATTTTCTGCAGCGTTGTTGCGTTTGAAGTGTGCTGGTTGAAAGTATAGCCACCTGGCGCACTGCTATCGAAAATTAGCGAATGTCCCATAGATGCAGCGACATCGCTTACAACATTAGGCAAAGTATTGTAATAGGTATAGCTATTGCCGATGAATAGCGATTTGATTGTGGCAGCATCCGCATTGAGCGAGAGCACCAATAGCAAAGAAAAGAGAATACGCATACCGAATATTGACCGAGATTAATACTCCGAATGTACGAAATCGCGGCTATTCAAAGCCTTTCGGAAAACAGCTATTGGGTTGTCATTTTCCCATGCATTCCCTTCTATCAGCAGGTCAGGCTGCAACCCACCTTTCGTGCGAGGGAGAGATATTGCCAGGTCGAACCGAACCCGAGGCACATTGATTTCAAGTTTTGTATTTGGAAGTATCAAGCGGTAGTAGTATCCACTGGTATGTCCGCCCTGACCGCCGCACGTCGGCAACCCAATCAACTCACAACCATCGACATAACAGCGAGCGAGAGATGCAAATTCAGATGCTCCAGAAAAAACATCACCATCGACCCAGATGTAAACCTTGCCATTGTAGCCATGATCTGGACAAAAATTCGTGCGTTTGTATCTATTTCTTCGGTTCCAGCGATCTTCTTCAACCTTTTTAAACTCGATCGAGGCGTAGACAAAATCTTCCAGCCATCTTAGTCCGCCCCGATCAAGGTGACGGTAGAACGACGACCTTGGGTTCGACATGTATACCGCATCGTATCTACTCACAGGAATCGTATTGAGGTATGATAATAGGATGTTCTCATATCCTTCCATACCCCCGCCATTTCCGCGGATATCGATTACCAATTCATCTACCCCACGGTTACTCACCTCGTTGAAGAAAATATCCATGTTTGCGTGAAAAGACTTCAATTTCATGCCGCTGAATCGCGGGATTCGGAGGTAAGCTGTTTGGTTATCGAAAGACCAATTTAGGACCTCATTCAACTCCGTATATTTTGGATACAGCTCATAAATTGCAGAGACACGTTCTTCCATCGGAATAGCGTCGACTATGACCGTTTGAATTGCTCCACTGGCAGTGCGACAAGAAATCACATATTGTTCTGGAAAACCGTAATGCAAGCCCAAGTACCACCAGAACTGTTCATTGAGAGCAGCCAGTTTGCCTGAAACATTGAAACCATCGGCAGTGACATAAGGCATAAGATTTAGGACTACTTCGCGGATATTGATGTTATTGATTGAAGTCAATTCAACCCCTGCATCCAGAACCTCGTTACCAGACAGATCTTGAAAGACCACTATTTTTTGTCCGCTTACCGCGATAGAAAAAGGGATAAACTTCTCATTTTCCAGCACCTCACGGATACTTCTTTCAGCGGGCAGCACCCATGTATGTCCGTCATGAATCCCATCAATCAGTGATGAAACAATTTGATAAGCCTTTTTTGGGGAAACCGTCATATCGAGTTGAACCGCCTTGAACAGATCATCAAATTCAGATCGCGAGATATAGGTTGTGATACCCGGGTGGGATTCGATCAGCACCTCACGCAGCAGATTGATATCCTCAGCAACCTCATCCCCGCTGTATGCGGGAAGAGACCACGAAGATTGCGCGATAGAAAAAAACGGCAACCAAGCGAATAAGAACAAGGTTATATGACGCATTAGTACATTATCATACGCGATATATTGAAAACAGTTTCACAGTGTAACCTACCGCGAAAAGTCCCGTAAAAAGTCGGACACACACCCTGAAATGATTCGAATTTTAGCTTTAGTTCTAACGTTTTTAATGCCCGTCACCCTTCAAGATGACGGACTTACCAAACACATCGTGCGCACCCATCCGAATGGGAAGCCGTATGTCGTCATGTATACAGTAGGCACCAACAACGAGCGAGTTCGTGAGGAATTGTATTACGACAATGGCAAGCTCGATTATGTAGGCAACTACAAAAACGGACAAGAGCATGGTGATTGGATTTACTACTGGCAGAACGGGAACGTGAAATCATTTGAGCACTATGAGCGCGGCTTAGAAGAAGGTGTGGCATATGATTACAACGAAAAAGGAGTAAAAATCAAAGAATATCATTATCGCAAAGGCGTCTTGTTGCGGCAAGTTGACCTTACATCAAATTCGAAGAACTGATTCCTCAGTCACTACGAAAACCACATCTTTCTTACCCGGTTGAACGGCCACACTGCCGGTAAAATAACCGAAAGTTGGAAACACCCCTTGGTGTTCAGAGAACCAAAAACAGGGCAATTTGAGAGATTGCCGGCCAGCCCCAAGGAGCCGCACTGCAGGATGTATATGTCCGCACAAACGGTACCCCCTTTCATCAATCTCCTCGCTTGGTTCGTGGCACATTACAAACGGGCCTTCGCACCACTCCTCAACCACATCGATGTTGGCATTGTCCCACACCTTTTGGTCTAGAATATCGTGATTTCCTTTCACCAAGATTGTTTTCAGTTTCGGGAAATTATCGAGCATATCGGCAAATGCGTGCCATTCATCATTGAAGGCGCTATGAAAAAGGTCACCGAGAAGAATTAGGCGTTCCGCTTTCGTGTCGAGCAGCAGGCCAGCCAATCGCCAGAGGTTATCATTGTTTATATTGGAAGGGAGGGCGATACCATTTTTTCGAAAGTGCGCACCTTTTCCGATGTGAAGATCAGCTATGAGGAGTGATTTTTTTTCAACCCAGAACATCGCCCTAGATGGCAAAAGGATTACCTCTTCTCCGCGCAGCTTGTGTTGTTCTCCCTTAAACTTTCGATAATCCACCCTCAAATATAAAACACCCTGTTAACACTCCTTTTGAAATCCGTTACAATCTCATAAGAAGCAGATAAGATCGATCGCACAAAAGCGACAGATCTTTGCGGCGAGAAAATCAGCAACTGAAATTCATAAACACAAGACCATGAAAGTCGTTATCGCAATTATTCTTTTTATTGTCATCGCGCCGATAATCAGCGCAGGTGAGTTGCCTAGTTATTCAGACAATTTATTGAAGCGAGAGATCAATCGTACGATTGCGTATCCTTCGAGTTTAAAATCGAACAATGTCGTTGAGGTTGTGTTGGTTGCGTTTCACGTCGAACCGTGTGGAATCGTCACCATCGACGAAGTGAATGCCAGCAGTTCAGACTTTGCGGCATATGTAGTTGAAAAATTGAACAGCATGCGTTTTGAGAGCGGCAGTGGAGATCAGATGTGCATGCGCTTCACCTTTAAGAAGC
>JANRAA010000073.1 GCA_030728235.1 Flavobacteriales bacterium | reverse complement strand
GGTCATGGTCCGGTGTTGGAAGAAGACATTGCGTTGACGAATATCTCACTCGATTTAATCGGACAAGCGAGATCTTTGTTAACATATGCTGGAGAAATAGAAGGTCTGGGAAGAGATGAAGACAAGCTGGCATTTTTCAGAGATGCTGGTGATTTCAGAAACATTTTGTTGTTGGAGCAGCCAAACGGCGACTTCGGCGACACCGTTGCGCGCAGTTTTTTATACGATCACTTCGCCTTTTTGCTTTTTGAATCGTTGCTTCAAAGTAACGACCCTCAAATTGCCGCCATTGCTGCAAAATCGATAAAAGAAGTGACCTATCACCGCCGACATAGCAGTGAATGGGTAATTCGCTTGGGAGATGGCACTGCTGAGAGTCATGATCGCATCCAAGAGAGCTTCAACAGACTTTGGGAGTTCTCAGGTGAGATGTTTAAAGCCGACGCTATTGATCATGCTGTAGCTTCAACAGGAGCAGGCACTGACCCATCCTCGCTGTATGCGAGCTGGAAAAAGAATGTAGCCGAAGTATTGATGGAAGCCACTCTCGAAATGCCTGCCGATGGTTGGATGCAGAAGGGCGGCAAGCAAGGCGTGCACAGCGAACATATCGGATTTTTACTCGCAGAGATGCAGCATATACCGCGGACATACCCAGATGCGCAATGGTGATTGCCAGCGATCCATCGGTTGTTTTTAAGCTGCTGACTACAGTCAAAGATCCTGAAATACCTGTTCTAAACGTCGTCGACATGGGCGTAATTCGCCGTGTAGAAATTGTGAACGACATCATTGAAGTAGATATCACTCCTACATACAGCGGCTGCCCTGCCATGGATGTGATTGCCGCTAATGTGCGCACCACCCTCGAACGCGAGTTCGCAAACAAAGTAAAAATCGCTAGTGTGATGTTCCCACCGTGGACCACCGATTGGCTTACCGAAGATGCACGTGCCAAGTTGATGGCTTATGGCATTTCACCCCCTGAGAAGAACTCTGCAGATAAATCACTTCTTTTCGGTCATCGCGAAGCTGTGGTTTGTCCGAAATGCAAAAGCACAAACACAGAACGCATCTCCGAGTTCGGCTCTACTGCCTGCAAAGCCCACTACCGCTGCGTTGATTGCAAGGAGCCTTTCGATCATTTCAAGTGCATTTAGCGTCACTTACAACCTTTTTTTGCTTTAAAAACAAAGGCCGCTGATTATCAAATCAGCGACCAGTGCTACCAAAATTTGTGGATATAAAGGAGCCCTCTCTAGGTTGGAGGTTTTATTTCTTCTGCCCTCGCTTCAGCGAATCCAGTCAATAATTTACAGTGCAAATCCCAAGGTAACTTGAACCCATTGGTTCTTGTAACGCGGCGTTGATGATGTGCCATCTCCGTGGTTGGTTTGCATGTCCCATCCGGCTCTGCCCGACAACATAAAATTCTGGACAATGATATCTGCCCCTACCGAGAAGCCTAGAATGTTTTTTCGGATGTTTTCGTTTTTAAACTCTTGCTCCTGAGCTGAGCTGTTTGAACCGAAGGTATAGGTATCTTTTTGTTTGAGGAGATACGAAAACTGAGGTCCGGCTAACAGTGTTACAAACTCAATTGGCTTAAACTGAAGCTGCAGGGGTATATCGACATAACTTGTTGTCCGTGTTAACGAATAAGGCTGATCAAGTATGGTTCCCGATGCTTTAAACCCTTTTTGAGAGAACAGTACTTCAGGTTGAACACCTAAAAACTTCCCAAGAGGAATGCCGAGAAAAAATCCTCCAGCGAATCCCACTTTTGGGTCGGCGCGAAACTCATTATCTCGCGCATCCCACGCATTTGAAATGTTCACTCCTGCGCGGACACCAAACTCTACATTTTCACGTCGGTCTTCGCTTTGAGCCTTCACAGTGCTTACCGTTAATAAACAAATAGCACCTATTAGATATAATTTTTTAATCATGATATTCTAGTTTTGATTTATCTACCCCGAATTACGCGAAGCAGAATTGAAATAACCGCTATTACCAATAGGATATGGATGATGCCTCCTATGTGGTACCCCAAAAAGCCAATTGCCCATGCTATCAATAGTACGATAGCAATCATGTACAGCAACCATCCACTGGTTGAGCTAGCACTGCTCATTTGTTATTCTTTTCAGTGAAATTCTTAAACGCATCGCCCAAATCCGACATGTCGCTGCTGAATTCATCTTTGAACGATTCCCAACCACTTTCGGTATCGGTTTGGAAGTCATCCAATTTCTTGCGCATGTCTGTGTTTTTCTGATCTAAATCGTTGATTTCTTTTTCGTAATCAGCTTTTGCTTCTTTCTTCTGATCGGCAATTCGCGCTTTAAATTCCACAATGCTCTGCTCATTGGCTGCTATTTGTGTGGCCGTGTTTTTCTTGAAATCTTCCATGTCTGTGAGATAATTTTGGTTTGCTTGAACTAAGTTTTCTTTTGCTTCGGTTACATTTTCTTCTGCTCTGTCTAATTTTTCAGTAGAACTCGAACAGCCCGCAAAAAGCGTTGTCATCATGATCGATGCAACTACTATTCTTATCGATTTTTTCAATGTGATATTTTTTAAATCATGAATACATTTAATGACCCCACAAAGGTGGTTATCAAGCAAACCAAAACTGTTACACTTTAGGAAGTGATTGTTGCACAATTAAATAGCGACGCAGAAAAATATCAGCAGTCCGCTTTAGAATGATTGCACCAGATATATTTAAATAATTTCTTTTGAAACAAAAAAAGTCTGAACAACTGCTCGCACAGCTATTCAGACTTCAAAAATCTTTAGAAGGTTTCTTACTTTGAACTCCGATCTTTCTTGAAACCGTAGACAAGCTGTCCGAAAAAACCTTGCGGCATGGCTTCATCACCTGGATATCCCAGCTTGATGTAACCGTCATCTTTTGGAATAGACGCTGTGCCGAAAATGTAGTCCCACATGCTCAGCGAAATCCCAAAATTGATGCCGTTGGGATGGCCTGCTGGTAACTCATAAACGTGGTGCCACAAGTGCATAACGCTGTTATTGAAAACATACTTCATTGGTCCCCAAGTGATGTGCACGTTGGCGTGGTTGAGGTGTCCGATGGTGATGGCAATGAAATGCACCACAAATGCCATTTCTGGTTCGAACCCTCCAATCAGCATGACGCCAATGGTTTTAAGGGGTTTGTAGAAGATATTCTCCATCCAGTGATAACGCAAATGAGCTGCGAACCCCATCTCTTTTACACTGTGGTGAACTTGGTGAAAGCGCCACAAGAACTCGTATTTGTGCAACAATACATGCGTGAACCATTGCACAAAGTCTAAAACGATAAAGAAAACAAGCAATTGCGACCACATCGGCCAAGCAGAAATGTCGACCAGGGCGATGCTGTTCATGCTCAAACCTACTCCGCCAAAGAATCTTTCGAGAACGGCATAAACACCTCCTATCACCAAGCTGAACCCGAAAAAGTTGAAGAACATATAAAATCCATCCAGCCAAAAGTCTTTTCTGAATACCGACTGTTCTTTCCTCCATGGAAAAATCATTTCAAGGGCCCAAACGACCAATGAGATAACAATCAATCCGTAAAAATAGTTATGGTACCATGGAACGTCGAAGGTGATCATCTTCAGCGTCCAATCCAGGCTACCAAAAAAACTGTTTTTGATAATGTCAAAATAACTCTCCATTGCTTCTAATTTTTCATTTTTTCTAATGTCCTAAAGCTCCATTCTGACCATGAACCGTCATAATTCGAAACATCGTCAAAACCAAGCAACTCCCTCATAACGAATGTTGTATGTGCTGAACGGACCCCCGTGTGGCAATACGTAATGATGCGTTTCGAAGTATCGATTCCCGCCGCAACCATATCAGAGACGATTGCGTCGGTCGACTTCAATTTCCAGTCACTACCCATCTCAACACATCTACCCCAATCGAAGTTTATACTGCCTGGAATATGTCCGGCGTAAAAGGCACCTTCCTTCAACGCTGATCCGTCGTATTCTTCGCTTGTGCGGGTGTCTACAATCACAACTCCTGGGTCTTTGCTTGCCGCCTGCACTTGCTCATAACTTACAATCAAGGTTTCATCACCTGGTTCAACAAAACGAAATCCTTTGCTCAAAGGGGCTGCTGTAAATCCTGTGTCGACAGCTAAAGCTGACTGCTCCCAAAGCTGCAAACCACCGTCGAGCAGTTGTACGTTGTGGTGTCCATAATACTTCAACATCCACCAAAGCCGTGCTGCATCACATCCGCCTTTGGCGTCGTAAACGACTATCTTTTGACCTGTAGTGCATCCTATCGAATCGAGTAAAAAAGCCAATCGCTCTTTGCCAACACACATGCCCCCAAAGGGATACTCGTCAGATTGCAAGTTGTCACGCCACAATTGCTGTGCTCCTGGCAAATGTCCGCTAAGATACTCCGCGCGCTTGCGGATGTCGATAATGGTCGTGCTTTCTAACTCAGTTTGAATTTGGCTGGGCTGCACCAAATCTATTTCGCGTTCGACTTTTGGCTCTATTGGTGGCGGTATTTCTGGACCAGCACAGCCAACGAAAAGCACAGCTACAAATATCAATCTTCCAAGGTGTACCATTCGATGTTGGTTAGGTTCATGCGACGTCCAGTTGCTGTTGGCGCGTAGTTCTTTGCGAGGTAATCGAGTATGATGTCTTCGTTTGGACCCAAATCCCAAAGATTTTGGGTTTCTTGCATCCATCGTATCATTTTCTTCCAACCATCACGGTCGGCTTTGTTTTGGGTAATAAGCTTCGATGAATGACAAGCGGTGCATGATGCTTTCACTTGTTCAAAGCCATCATCAACAATCAGTCCGGTGGCCATGTGTATGCCATCAACAACCAGGGTGTCTGAAACAGTGGGCTCCATGGCTGCCAACAAACTGTCGGCAGCAGCGCTGCTTGTATCAGTTTGAAATAGCTTCTCCATGGTTTGAGGCGCCATGATGTTCAGCAAGGCAACCACAACTATGAAGCCGGTCGCGTACACGAGTATGTTGGTTCTGCGCACCACTTGTGCGAGAATCTGCTCCTGTTCAGGAGTTAAATCTGGCTTCTCTATCTCGCTCATTGTACTTTCACAGCAATGCGATGTGTGGCGTTGTTTAGGTACCCTTTCGGATTCCATCCCGGCACGACCATGGGTTGAGATATTCCTTCACTATCGGTGGCTTTGGCCCATACTTCGTAATATCCTTTCTGCGGGAATTTGATGTCGGCGGTCCAGCGCTGCCATGCCAATCGGTTATGCGGTGCTTTTAAAACGCATTTCTGCCATGTAGCCCCAAAGTCGATGCTGACGTGCATGTCAGCAACTTCTCTATCACCCGCCCACGCATGTCCGCGCAACTTCAACACTTTATCAGATGTTATCATGGCGCCGCTTTTAGGGTAAGTAATGAGTGATTTAACGGGCATCGATTCGATGATGCACATGTCTTCATCTTTCACTGTCTCTCCGGGAGCAACGGGCTTACATGGCACACGGTACGATGGCGACTCCATCTTCGGTCCGTCGTGCACGATGTTGCGCACCGACAATCGGGTTAACCACTTACCACTTACCGATGCTGGCCATCCGCCAATGATCATCCGCAAGGGATGTCCGTTCATAAGGGGTATGTCTTTGCCGTTCATCGAAAACGCAATCAGGCTCTCGTCTTCCATGGCTTTCGCTATGGGAATACCTCGTGAAATAACGACTTTGTTGGGGTCGTTGTTGAGGTGTTTGTCTTTGCCGTAATAACCAACGTACACGGCGTCTTTCTTCACTTTGGCGTACTCCAGGAGGTCGCGTAGGCGGACACCAGTCCACTCCGAACAGCCTACTGCTCCATTAGCCCATTGGTTTCCTTTGGCTGGCGGATTGAACTCTGCTCTGCTATTCCCCCCGCATTCGAGGGTAAGGCGGTATGTGTACTGTTTAAATTTCGTTTTTAGGTCGGCAAGGGTAATCACCACCGGCTCGGGAATAGATTCTCCATCTATGGTGAGTGTCCACGCTGCGACATCTATTTTCTCTGGCGCTAAGCCGTTGTTTCTGACAAAAAGTTTATCCGCTGGAGTCACTTCATCGTCCAACAAATGAGCTGGTGTTTCAATGTTCCAAGGCTTGTCGTTGAGAACGATCAAATCAGGGTGTTTTCCAGGAATGGGTGCCCCTTGGGCCAAATCTAGTAATCCCGCAGGAATCAATCCAGCAGGCATGTTTTCAGCGAAAACAACTGTACCACCAAGCACCATGCCCATGGCTGCCAGTCCTGATTTCTTTAAAAAACCACGTCGAGAGTCAGGGTCTGTTTGTCGGCCCCACACAATTTCATCAGCCTTTAAAGGGTCTTCACTATACAGTTGATGTATCCCAATTTTCTTCTTCATTGTTCTTTGGCGTCTTTTCGAACCACAAGAAACAAAAATCAATAAGAATCATTGGTGACAAAAGTCGCAAAGGAAAAAGGAGTTACGAACGCTAGAGATTCTTCACCATTCTTTGTCGCTGCGGTATACACTGCCTTTGAAATGGGCTACATCGACATCAAACTGGTTGCGGATGGTGATGTGGTAGATGCCAATTTTATTGGTGAGTGATATTTCTTCTACGAAGGTTGTGAGGGTGTCGCCTTCGCGCACTTGTTGGACGTGTGAGATACTCGTTTCAACAGAAACACATTTACGCCCGTGGGCATTCGCTGAAAAGGCCAGGGCACTGTCGGCCAGCGCATAAGTTATTCCGCCGTGGGCGATATCGAAGCCATTCAACATTTCTTTGCGCACGTTCATTCTCAAGGTACACTTCCCCGGTTCTTCTTCAACACGTTCTATTCCCAACCATTGAGAAAACGGGTCGTTGTTGAACATGGCATCTATGATCTGTGTGGCGTTCATCAGAATGGTTCGTCTTTATCGTCGGGAGCAACCGGACCAGCGTCTTCCATCTCACGAATTATTTTTTGCACTGCCGACTCTGTGTCACGCAGCTTGCCTGAACAAAACTGAATCAGAAACGAAGCGCGTTTCATCTTCTCTGCCAAATCATCAATCGTCACTTCTTCATCTTCCAGTTGAGCTACAATCTCATTCAACTCGGCAGATGCTGCTTCATAGGTCAGTTCATCTTTCTTCGCTGCCATGGTTTTAATTTATTGCAGAAAGATAGAAAATGTAATTATACCGCTGGCAGCGCTGATGCCAAAGCCGACAGTATTTCGGGATTCACGTGGTCCATGACAACTACTTTGTACCAATTTGGTTGGTGGTGGTTGTCGGGCACAAGCGTAAACCGCCTAGCCACTTCTTGTGGTATATCGTCTGCTCGCATGGTGATGATATTCGAGCTTGGCTGCCGGAAATAGCGAATATTCTTGTCTTTTAGCGCCGCTTCTAGCTGATTTGCCCTGTATGACAACACGTGCACTTTCTCCTTCCAGCCGAGGTATCCGTAGGTCATCAATATCATCCAAACGGCTATGGCATTGGCTCCAGAACGCGAACCAATCAATGT
>JANRAA010000072.1:2073-7541 GCA_030728235.1 Flavobacteriales bacterium | reverse complement strand
GGGAAAACAGCCGAAATTGGGCAACTGACATCGATTAAATAGATAAACTCTTGATCGCAACCTATGTCTGCATTCGATAGCACGACCACTAATTCAAATTGACCTTCAGCGCTTGCTGGAAAATTGAAAGAAGCACCAGTTCCTGCAGGCACATCATCCACTGTCCATGAAACGGCGACATCCGATGGTATATCTGCCGAAAACGGAATCGGACTGCCCACAATTGTAGACGTGGATGAGACATTGATTTGAGCTTCAAAAGGCGATTCACAAGGTGTTACACAGCGATTTCCTTCAAGCAAACTTTGTCTTGCCACCTCAAGCACTGCCAACATACGATCAGCTTGCCCTTGGGTAAAGTCTTTGAAGCATACTAAGTTCGAATAGTCCATGAAATTGTCTTGCTTATCTACCTGATCCCCAATACCACCATTTGCGACTGGACGAAAAGGATTGCTTACAGACAGATCATCCTCGTCTGTAATGCAAGAATTCGTGCCATTATAGCAGAATACAGAAAATGTAACGTTGTCAGGAGGAGTATCGCAAACTCTATCTCCGTCGAGGAGGCAATTGCTATTCGGACATCCATTTTGGAATGTGTGATACAGACCTAAATAGTGACCTGCTTCATGGATGTGTACCTTGCTTTGACTATCGTCTACACCAAAGAATGCTGCTTCACACACTATCCCATCGATAGCGCTTCCATGTTCCGCGGGAAAAGTTGCATATCCTATTACGCCAGGTGAATTGGGTTCGCGGGTTATTTCTTTAACGACCCAAATATTCATGTACTTCTCTGTATCCCATCGAATGATGTCTTTCAAAGCAGCGTCATCAGAAGGTACGAACATCTCTGTCAAGTTATTCTGAACTCGGTTGATACCTGTCGTAAAGTTCCCATCGGGGTCGGTACCTGCCAAACAAAATCGGATATGGGTATCAACACCAGTTGGTAAGAAATAAGGACCTGTATTAGCGAAGCCATGATTCAATTGCTCAATGGCTAATTCGACTTGCGCGTCGGAAATATTCTCATCGCCATTTTGATGAATGATGTGAACAACTACTGGAACAACCAAATCGACTTCCCTTTCAAAACCCTGATGCGCAAGAATATACTCAGCGGCTCTGTAGTTCAGCTCAGTTTCGGCATCCTCGTATCCGGGAAGTGATAATTTATGATTGTGATAATGATCAAATCCACAATCGTGCTGGGCATTTGCTGCTAAGGCGGATAAGAAAACAAATAGGGTGGCAAGGGTTCTCATTGTGTTAAGCATTGATTACTACCAAAATAGGACATTCTTCAACATAAAATGTCAGCGTGTCAGTTTTGAAAGAAGTTTAACTGAAGATTCTGCCATCAAACCTGTCAAAATTTCACATCAGACAGACAATTCATGCGATGGCATAGGTGTTGACAAGAGCAGACCACAAATAAGCATATAACATCAAAAATATGAGCAAGATAATAGGCATCGACCTCGGAACAACCAACTCTTGTGTATCAGTTATGGAGGGTAATGAACCCGTTGTAATTGCTAACAGCGAAGGAAAACGCACAACGCCATCTATGGTAGCGTTTGTTGACGGAGGCGAACGAAAAGTTGGCGACCCTGCTAAACGTCAGGCCATCACCAACCCGACAAAAACAATTTATTCCATTAAGAGATTCATGGGGCAGAGCTACGACGAATGTAAAAACGAAGCGACCCGTGTACCTTATAGCGTAGTTAAAGGAGACAACAATACAGCACGTGTCGACATCGACGGTCGCATGTATTCAGCGCAAGAGATTTCTGCAATGATTTTGCAGAAGATGAAAAAGACTGCTGAAGATTACCTCGGACACGAAGTAACAGAAGCGGTTATTACAGTTCCTGCTTACTTTAATGACGCACAGCGTCAGGCGACAAAAGAAGCTGGTGAGATTGCAGGGTTGAAAGTGAAGCGCATCATCAACGAGCCAACTGCTGCGGCTTTGGCTTACGGATTGGATAAGAAAACAGTAGATCAGAAAATCGTAGTTTTTGACTGCGGTGGTGGTACCCACGACGTTTCAATTTTGGAACTTGGCGACGGAGTTTTCGAAGTTCTTTCTACAGATGGAGACACGCACCTTGGAGGTGATGACTTCGACCAAGTCATTATCGACTGGTTGGTAAGCGAGTTCAAGGCTGAAAACGGAAACATCGACATCAGTCGTGACCCCATGGCTATGCAACGATTGAAAGAAGCAGCTGAAAAAGCAAAAATCGAGCTTTCAAGCACTACCTCTTCTGAAATCAACTTGCCTTACATCATGCCAGTAGATGGCATCCCGAAACACTTGGTTCGCAATTTAACAAGAGCGAAATTCGAGCAATTGGCTGACAGCTTGATAAAGCGCACCATCGCACCTTGCGAAACAGCAATGAAAGCAGCAGGTTTGAGCAAATCAGACATCGATGAGATCATCCTTGTTGGAGGTTCAACCCGCATTCCTGCAGTGCAGGATGCTGTTAAGGCATACTTCGGAAAAGAGCCTTCAAAAGGAGTGAATCCCGATGAGGTGGTAGCCGTTGGTGCTGCAATTCAAGGAGGTGTGTTGACTGGTGAAGTGAAAGACGTATTGCTTCTTGATGTTACACCACTTTCATTGGGTATTGAAACCATGGGAGGTGTATTCACCAAGTTGATTGATGCGAACACAACTATTCCTACCAAGAAGTCTGAAACATTCTCGACTGCGTCGGATAACCAACCATCAGTAGAAATTCATGTTCTGCAAGGTGAGCGCGCTATGGCAAGAGATAACCGCACCATAGGAAGATTCCACTTGGATGGCATTCCACCCGCACCAAGAGGAGTTCCACAGGTTGAGGTAACTTTCGACATCGACGCAAACGGTATCATCCACGTAAGTGCGAAAGATAAAGCATCGAACAAAGAGCAATCAATACGCATTGAAGCCTCTTCTGGTTTAACAGACGACGAAATCAAGCGCATGAAGCAAGAAGCAGAAACAAATGCTGAAGCCGATCGCAAGTTGAAAGAAGAAGCAGATACTATCAACAAAGCGGATAGCATGATTTTCCAAACGGAAAAGTCGCTTAAAGAATACGGCGACAAAATTCCGGCAGAGAAAAAGCAGCCAATCGAAGATGCTTTGGCAGAATTGAAAGCAGCACACGAATCGAAAAATGTACCTGCTATGGAAGCAGCGATGGAAAAAGTGAATACCACATTCCAAGCAGCTAGCCAAGACATGTACAGTGCTACTCAAGAGCAACCAGAGGCGGAAGGTCAAGCAGAAACTGTTGACCAAGAAGTTACAGACGTTGACTTTGAAGAAGTGAAAGACGATAAATAATTATCGCACGATACCTAGAAAAAAAAGGTCACCAATATAGGTGACCTTTTTTTTTGACTTAGTCTAAAGTATTCATATGAACTTTAATTTCGTCAGAACTTATTTATTCGGAAATATTTAGTTCAACAGGAATTTTGTTTATTTGAATACTTTAACCAATTAAATAACACTTTTATGCTCAAAGAATTCAAGGCCTTCGCAATGCGAGGCAACCTAATCGACATGGCTGTTGCCTTTGTTATGGGTGTTGCTTTTGCTGCAATTACCAACTCATTTATTAATGGTGTCGTTATGCCATTAATCGGACAGATTTTCCAAGTTGGAGATTTGGCTCAAGCGAAATTCGTTCTATCTGAAGCTGTGCTAGGTGAAGATGGAGCTGTTACTACACCAGAATCTGCTGTTATGTACGGTGAATTCATTGGTGCTGTAATCAACTTTATCATCGTGGCATTCGTAATGTTCATGGTCGTTAAAGGTGTTAACTCAATGAAAAAGAAGCAAGAAGAAGCTCCGGCTGCACCTCCTGCACCTACAAAAGAAGAGATTTTGCTTGGTGAAATCCGCGATCTTTTGAAGAAATAATCGATCATCCGATATCTAGAAGAGGCTGCTTATGTGGCCTCTTTTTTTTGTCTAAAAAGTGAGAAATATGCGATGATTTGCCCATCGCGATAAACTAACTTCGCCCCTCATTGTTGTAGACAGCATGGAAGAAATAAAATTTCGGAACATCAGTAAAATAGCACTCCTTGTGTTATTCATCATAACGGCAATAAGCGGTTTTTTAGCCTCTCGACTTGGTTTCGATTACGACTTTGAGAACTTCTTTCCACAGAACGATCCCGAAACAGAGTTTTTCCGCTCGTTCCGATATCATTTTGAGAGCGACAACGACTACATCATAGTCGCCATCGACAACGAAGCAGGGGCTTTCAACAGCGCATTTCTGACCAAGGTAGACTCGATGAGTCGTGTTTTCGATGCGCTGGAAAATGTCGACACCGTTGTTTCTCCTACCCGAATGACACAGCCGCTGAGAGATCCTTTTGCTGGTAATTTGTTTCAAAAGCCACTTCTCAGGATCGACAACACATCTGACCTCAAGTCAGATAGTGCTATGATTTGGGAAGAGGGACGCTTGATTGGCATTTTCTTTAGTGAAGATGGCAAGTCTGTCGGCTTACAGATCAATCACCAGCAGTACCTCTCGAAAGAAAATTGTGACAAACTAGCGTCGGACGTGATGAACAGTCTGTCGGCAGCAGATTTCGATGGTAGCCATGCCATTGGAAGATCAATTGGTCAGGAATACTACGTTTCCCTGATGCAAAGAGAACTCATCTTATTCATGAGCATCTCGATTGTATTGATCATCATTTTCTTGTTCATCGCTTTTCGCTCGGCTTGGGGAATATGGGTGCCGATATCAGTTGTGTTGTTATCTGCCATTTGGATTCTTGGGTTTATGAAGCTTACTGGCAAAGAGATAGACCTCATGCTCATCATACTCCCAACGATTATTTTCGTTGTGGGAATGAGTGATGTTGTGCATTTGCTCACCAAGTATTTTGATGAATTGCGGCAAGGAAAATCGAAGATAGAAGCCATTAAGACAAGCTTCAAAGAAATTGGGCTCGCCACATTTCTTACTTCCCTCACCACTGCTGTTGGATTTTTGACACTTCTCACATCGAGTATTCAACCCATTGTAGACTTCGGATTATACACCGCTGTGGGCGTATTCATCGCTTTCGCATTGGCCTTCACTCTTCTGCCCTCTGTGTTGGTTTTGAGCAAAGCACCCAACATCCGCGAGCGAGCGACCTTTTGGCAACGCATACTTCGCAAAACATTCTCTTATGTGCTTAAGAAACGCGTACCGATTGTCGTAATTTCTGTATTAACCACCGCTCTCAGCATTGCTGGCTTGATGCAATTGGAAGTTAACAACTACCTTTTGGAAGACCTGCGTGAAGGTGATTTCTTGAAAAAAGAATTCAGGTATTTCGAGAACAAATTCTCTGGTGGACGTCCGTTTGAAATGGCTGTTCTACTCAAAGAAAACGAGAGCATTTGGGACATCGACGTCCTTCGCCAACTCGACACC
>JANRAA010000072.1:0-2063 GCA_030728235.1 Flavobacteriales bacterium | reverse complement strand
ACAATTGAAACCCACCTCACCAACCAATACGAAGTTGGATCATTGTTCTCACCCCTGCAAGTATTGAAGTTGGCTAACAAAACGATGCACGGCGACGATCATTTTGCGATACCTGATAGTCAAAAAGAGGTAGATCGTTTGGTGCGGCTCGTGCGCCGGATGGACAAAGACAGCATGATTCAGCTCTTTGTGAATGAAGAGATGCATATGGCTCGTGTGCAAGGCAAGGTAGGAGATTTGGGTGCGCGTGAATTTGAGCAACGGAATGAGAAACTTATGTCGGTTTATGGTGACCTAGAAAATCCAAAATTTGACATTCGAGTAACTGGGACAGCAACATTGATAGATTTGAATAACGCCTACCTCGCAACTGACATGACAATAGGTCTCATTATCGCATTTTTGGTAGTAGCGATTATCATGGGACTGATGTTTAAAAGCGTGAAGATGGTGCTTATATGTTTGATACCAAACATCTTACCCCTGCTTATGATCGCAGGAATAATGGGTGCTCTGGGTATTGATTTAAAAGTAAGTACCAGCATAATATTCACCATCGCCTTTGGTATTGCCGTAGACGACACCATACATTTCATGAGCAAATTGCGGTTGGAGTTGGGGAAAGGAAAAAGTTTGCTGTATGCGTTAAAGCGGACATATATAAGCACTGGTAAGGCCATCATCATTACCTCAATCATACTAAGTGGAGGATTTTTCACTTTGGTCTTTTCATCCTTCCTTGGAACATTTTACGTTGGACTACTGATAAGCCTGACATTGTTGTTCGCTGTTTTGGCAGACTTGACCTTGCTTCCTGTGTTGATTCTACTTTTCTTCAGAAAGAAGTGATTGACTGATTTCTTTTCGTTCCATTGATATCACCAACAGCAGCAAAGCCACACAAATAATAGCTAAGCATACCGTGCCGTACCATGTGATTTCGTACCCATATTTATCAATTGCATGGAAGCCCGCGTTGTGGGCAAAGATGTGGGATATTGAAAAGGCGATTGAATAGAGCGCCATGTATGCACCTTGCTTTCCTCTTTTTGCGCGATCCATGGCAAAGGCATTTGAAAAAGGGAAGGCCACCATTTCACCAATCGTTAAGAATAAAATACTGATAATCAACACGCTGTACAACGTCGAAACATTAAGTAAGAAGTAGCTTACTGCGACCAAGAGCGTCCCCAATAAGATTAGCCACATCTTACTTTTCCCAGGTTTCTCGAGGTACTTGATAAGGGGCATTTCAAAGACAAAGATAAAGAGACCATTGATGGCCATTAAGATACCTATTTCATACTCCGACAAGCCTGCAACTTGGTTGTAGAATACGGGCACAGTAGAGAAAAACTGCATAAATACCACACCAAAGAGCGCCATGGCCAATAAGAACACCAGGAACAACTTATCTGAATAAGGAGATAACGGCAGGTCTACTTTGTTTTCATCGATGACATTTGAATTGCGCGGACTGAGCATCTTCAGCAGTATTGCGCCGGCAATTAAGCAGGTTAAACCATCGACCCAAAACAGTCCACCGTATCCCACACCTGCTATTATCAAACCACCTGCAGCAGGGCCAGCGGAGAACCCAAGATTTATGGCTAAACGAATAAGCGTTACAGAACGTGTTCGGTTTTCTGGCTTACTATATGATCGCAGCGCGACAAACATGGCAGGCCTGAACATATCGGCCACAGCCATCAAGAAGAAAATCCCAAAGCGAATGGCGTGGATACCATCGAGGTATTGCAAAACGACAAAAAGCACAGCAGAACCCAACAAGCTCGCAGCCATGACTTTATAAGCCCCGAGAATATCTGTCAACTTCCCTCCTAGCCAAGATCCCGCCACCGAGCCAAGTCCAAAAAAGGTCATCACCCAACCTACTTCATCCAGAGAGAATCCTTGATCATTGGTGAGATAAAGAGATAAGAAAGGAATCACCATCGTACCAGCACGATTGATGAGAGTTATGAGTGCCAGCACCCAAACTTCGCGGGAAAAGCCTTTATAAGACGATAGGTATTGGTTTAGCCAAGTCATGTTGCGAAGGT
>JANRAA010000071.1:3395-7566 GCA_030728235.1 Flavobacteriales bacterium | reverse complement strand
ATAGATTTGTGCAATTAACATGGATGATCGTATAACTTTTACGGAGCATCTGCGTAAGAGCCATCATCTATTCTAATTTTCGGACATTCACAAAGACTATGAATTTTAAAAAACAGATTATGTCAGCCAAGAAATTGAACACCTTCACCCTGTTCGTTCTATTCTTTGCCGGCGCTATCATTTCAGGATGTGGTTCTACCGAGGGAGAACACCAGGAAACCACCACTGAAGAAGTGTCGATTCAGGATTTAGAAGGAGCAGCTGTTTCTTCAAGGAAAGAAACCATTAAGAAAATTTTCTACACCATCCCTGCACCTATGGAGATGGCTTCATTGATTCAATCATCGGGAGCTGACTTTGACAAGGATTTGTTGAATGATGTAGAGAATATTAGTTCTTACATGACCCAGCGTCAAAAAGCCATCAACCTTGGGGTTTATGGAGCCGATTTGAGCTACACTACCATGTTCGAACGCAACAAAGAATCATTGTTCTACCTCTCGGCTGCTAAGAAGCTTGCTGAAGAGTTGGGTGTTGCAAACATCATCGACGACAGCTTGATAAGCCGAGTAGAGATGAACAAGGATCAAAAAGACTCGTTGTTGAACATCGTGTCAGACACCTTCTGGTCGTTGAATGCTAAATTCAAAGAAGACGGTATGGAAGAAGTTTCAGCGATGGTCATCACAGGTGGATGGATTGAGGCTTTGCACCTCGCTATCAGCCACGTTGAGGGCAATGATGCGCTACGTCAGCGTATTGCAGAGCAGAAATACTCTCTTGACGATTTAATCAAGTTGTTGGCAAGCTATGAGCAGCAAGATATGCTGGGAGAGCTTAGCGCTGACCTTGAAGGATTGCAGGCTGTTTTCGCGGAAGTGGAAATAAATAAGATGAAAACTGAAACCTCTAAGGATGAAAACGGTACAATGGTTATCGGCGGTACAAAAACCGTAACCATGTCGGATGAAACCCTAGCAAAAGTGGTTGAAAGCATCGCCGCAATACGTAGCAAATACATTCAATAATTCGAAAAGACCAAGAACGATGAAGTTTCTTAAGATCATACTCCCCCTTGCATTGTTACTTCCACTTGCGGCATCTTCGCAATGCAGAAGTTTCACCAAGAAAAAATGTCTTCCTGAACTTGAAGGCTACGTACAGAACGACAACTTTAATAGCGCCGTTCTCATACCAGGCGATGAGGCAGAATTGCTTTTGACCTTTTACGCCAACAAAGAATACCGCTTGTTGATTTGCGGTCACCCTGTACTTGGAGATTTGGACTTTGAAGTCCTTGATACCGACGAAGAAGTGATCTTCAGCAACAAAGACGCTCAGCCAGAACGCAAAAACATGTTCGACTTTAAAGTTGCTTCAACGCAACAACTGATCGTTCGTATTCGTGTTCCTGAGTCGGGTTCGTCAACGACATTGATTCATGAAGGATGTGTATCCGTTATGATTGGATCAAAAGAAGGATAATAAAACGAAAGTTTTGAGATAAAAAAAGACCGAGCAATTGCTCGGTCTTTTTTGTTTTATTGAATCACCAGTCGCTTGACTGTTTTTCGTCCGTTTAACTCGAGGCTTACAAAGTAAATACCTGCTGCAAACTTCGAACTATCGATATCTACATTGTGCTCTCCAGCAGCAACGTTGCCTTCAAAAAGCACTTGGCTTAGTTGTCCAACAGCATCAACAATCGACAATCTTACATTGCCGTTTTGAAGTAGGTTGTAAGAAACACGTGCATCGCTGCTTGTTGGGTTAGGGAATACAGTGAACCCGATCTCCTGACCGAAACCGCCTACCGACAAATCAGCAGCTGTAAAACCCTGAATATTGATGTCTTCAAGGTAAATGTGATTTCCTCCGCGGGCTTCAAATTCAAACCTCATTCTGAATCCTTCTACCAAATAAGCAGGGTCATCAACGGTGAAGGTGTTCGATTTCCATTCGTTGGCGTCAGGAACGAAATTGGCATTCGTAGGGTCTGCTGAAGGCAAATCTGTAAATCCGCGGTGCATCTTTCTCAAAAACCATGTCTCGCCGCAATCATTCGAAACACTAACCCGCAAGCGATCATCGGTTTCTGAGGTGCGTTGAGCAAAAGCCCATTTGTATGAAATGGTTACCAAAGCAAATTCCGACATATCGAACGTCGATGAGGTCAACCCATCCAAGTCCATATCGATATTGTTTGAGTTGTTACGAATACGTATCGACGACGATTCAGTAATGGATGCTGAAGAGGTCGACTCCCATGTAACATTGTTTCCCGGATTTGTAACAAACCATGTGTTTTCGTCGATGCCCGGCTCAAAGCTGTCTACAAATGGCATCGCAATGACATCATTTGGGAGTACTGTTATAAATGCCTGCTGGGTTGTAGCCGCTGTTTCTGCGCCGTTCCCAACTTCCAAAGTAACGGTGTACTCACCTGGCTCATTGAATGTAACAACGGGGTTTTGCAAAGATTCATCAGTTCCTGCAAGGGTTTCTCCATTGCCGAAATCCCATGACCATGAATTCACTCCATGAAACGATTGATCAGAAAACTGCACGCTTTCACCAGCACAAATAACCTGGCGCTCAACGGTGAAATCAGCAGCACATAGTATCTGCTCGTCATTAAAGGTGCCAGTCGCAATGAGGTTCGTTTCTGTCCACAATTGGTTTCGCTGAGCAGTGCTCGATATGATCGCAGCACGCATGCGCGACTTCTGACCTTCCGTAAACATACGAGAGCAATACGAATACTCCATGTAGTTCTGAACGTTGTCGACTGTTCCGCAAGATTCACCATCAAGCAAACAACTCAACCAACCAACCGTTTCAGGGGTATCATCAACGTTATCATCGAAATCGCAGTTTGTTGGATCGCCAGGGCTGTTTGTTGGACCCCATGTATGACGGAGATTCAACCAGTGTCCGCATTCATGCGTTAGCGTGCGTGATCTGAAATTGTTGCTGGTACCTATATTTCCTGTGTAATCATGCAAAAGCACAATACCATCTTGGGTAGCCATGTTGTTGTTGTTGACACTTGAAGGAAGGAATGTATAACCCGCAGCGCCTCCAGCGTCAGCACACACCCACACATTCATGTATTTGTTGCGCGGCCAATAGCTGAGTTGCTTCATTTGTGAGTCGCCTTCGTTTGTTAGCACGCTTTGCACCCTCACAATTCCTTTGGTGCAATTTCCATCGGGATCGCGCTGAGCCAATCTGAACTCAATCTCGATATCGGCAGCTATGCTTCCGAAATCTCCAAAAACCTGACTGATGTCTTCGTTTAACATCCTGAAATCGCGGTTTAGCACTTCCATTGCGCTGTAAACCTGCTCGTCAGAAATGTTCTCTGGTCCGTTGTTATGAATGATGTGAAAAACAACAGGAATGATGTAGAGTTGGTCTCTGCTTCCGCGAGAATCATTGTAGGCACGGGTTTCATCTTCCAATGCGCGTTCAGCATCTTCTGCATCATGACGCAAATGAGGGAATCGTGCAAACAATGCTTCCGTTTTCTCGGTTTGTCCGCAGTATTTTACTTCTTGTGCAGGCGCAATGCCGAACACAAGCAAAGCCATAACAGCCAGTACTAGTTTCTTCATCCTTTAGGTTTTCGAGGGTAAAATTTACGTCAGAAATGATACAACTCAAACAGCAATGACCCTATTTTTGTTCAAGATTATTGGAAGGCTGCATATGCAATAACACCTACGAAAGGGAAAAAGACGCCTATTCTGCTTAAGTCTGATTTGACGTTATCGACCAAACAAGAGAAAACTTAGGCTTTATGTACAGCCCTTTTGATCCTCAACAATTCGAACAATCCTATCAAGATCATCCACAGTGAAAAAGGATAGCCCAAGGCATAAATGCTGCTTTGGCCTCCTTTAGAAACGGTTAGCAAAACTCCAAAAAGTGCCATTCCAAACAAAATCATCAAAGCACCTGAAATAACTTTGACTAAGCTCGCTTTCGCCGTAAAATCTTGGATGACAGTTATGATCAACAATATCGCTTCTACGAACGCTAGGAAATTAACACCCAATTCTGCTCCTCCCATCCTGCCATTGCTTTCGCCAAGGATGCTCAGAATACTAATCAATAAAAGAAGGATAAAAATGATCTTGGAGGTGACCCAAAACCAAAATGTCTGGGT
>JANRAA010000071.1:0-3385 GCA_030728235.1 Flavobacteriales bacterium | reverse complement strand
GTAGAAATTCTTCATGCTTCGAAACTTAGAATTGCAAATATGGTGCATGATTATGGAAAACAGCGCTGTTATCGAGAATGAGTTGCCATTGTGTAGTTTTGCTGATTCAACAAGAATTGCGATTAAACTAGTCTTGAACTTCATTCATGAAAAAATTCTTTGAAAATCGCTATCACTGTTTTTGTTGCAGGCTATTCAGCAATGCTTGCTACCTTTGAAGCTAGATGGCTCCTTCATTTAAATATCGCTTTGTTGTCTCGCTCTTGGGAGGGTTGTTGTGCTTTTCGGGGTACGGACAAGAAGCGCGGGGTTTGCGGTTACTAGCTCAGTGGTTTGATGACACTCCTCCTGCCACCCCGCGAAATTCGCGATACAATGATGTGTGGTGTTTTGTCCAAAACGGACAAGAATACGCCGTAATTGGGTCGTCGGTAGGAACGCACATCATTCACCTGCCCTACAACAACGCCGTTCAAGAAGTTGGGTTTATTCCAGGTACTGCTCAAGGTGCCTATGCTACCCACCGCGATTTTGCTTATAAAGATGGCTATCTGTATGCTGTGGGCGACGAAGAACCTGCAACGTTTCAGGTAATTGATGTCCGAAACTTACCCATCTCAGTAAGCCTTGAGCTCGAAACAACGGAGTATTTTACGACGGCACACAACATCTTTCACGATGAAAGCAGCGGATTGTTGTATGTTTCGGGTAGCAGCGGACATGCCATGACGATTCTTGATGCTGCCAATCCTGCTAACCCCTCTTTCGTTACCCACTTCGACCTTGTTGAATATGTGCACGATGTGTATGTGCGCAACAGTGTAGCCTACCTCAATGCCGCACTTCACGGCTTGTGGGTTTTTGATTTTTCTTCGCCTACCAACCCTGTTCTGCTCGGCAATCTCACCGAATATCCGCAACTCGGCTACAACCACAGCGGCTGGCTAAATGAGTCGGGCGATGTTTACGTTTTTGCCGATGAAACACCCGGTAAAAGTCTCAAAGTTTGTGATGTCAGCTCGATATCAGAAATCGAGGTGTTGTCGCTCTTAAATTCAGGCGGGTCATCACATACCACCCCGCACAACCTCATCATCAAAGACAACCTGGTGTACGTTGCGTATTATTTCGATGGGTTGCAAGTGTTCGATATTCGCAATCCGCAAGAGCCTATCCGCGTGGCGTGGTACCGCACGTATTCAGGTCAGGAATACGATTACCAAGGGGCGTGGGGGGTGTATGTCGGACTTCCATCTGAGCGCATTATAGTGAGCGATCGGCAGTCGGGTCTTTTGGTTTTTGCTCACGCCAACGGCGCGGATGTTGGAACGTCTGCAGTTCAACTAACGAACAACCCCGGAGATGGCATGGCCGCTGTTCAGGTGTTTCAGAAGAACTTTCGAAAGGTAGATGTATTCGTTTCTGACGCGAGTGGAAAAGTAGTTTTCACTGGAGAATTCACGAACAATGCAGACTCGTTTTGGATACCCATTGATTTGCGCGACATGGCCAATGGGTATTACTTCATCGGTGTTTCAATAGACGATGGAACGCTGCAGCGATTGAAATATTTGAAGCTCACACCGTAATCAACGGAGGAGTGTAACATGTCCGCGAAGCTTAACAATCTCTCCTGTCTCCAAACTCTTCACCTCCAACACCCAAATATAGACGTCGTTTTGGGTATAGTATTGTCCGTCATTGTATGAGCCATCCCACGCTTCACCCGGAGTTGCGCTCTCGAAAACAAGATCTCCCCATCTATCCCAAATGGTGAAATAGTAATCTTCAATGGCAACTCCACCTCCAATCGAAGGAATGAAGATGTCGTTCAACCCGTCGTTATCAGGAGTGAATGCGTTCGGCACATACACCAAGAACTCACTCTGAATAGCCAAGTTGGCGCAAAGCGTATCTACACAACCATAAATATTGGTAGAGATAAGGCATACATCAAAGGCCAGAAGATCTAACGGTGGGAAAACAATGAATGGGTTTTCTTCAATGCTTGTTTCAAAGGCACCAAGGAGCCACTCATATTCAGAAGCGCCAACGCTTTCATTGATGAACTGCACCTCGTTCTCGAGCGTTGTTACTGGTTGTGGTTCCCACGAGAAAATTGAAACCGGGTAGTCGTACGCAGAGATGAAAACATCGAGGGTATCGGCATTTACACATCCATTCACATCTGTTACCGACAGCCATGGTTGGTAATCGCCAGGCACGGTGTAAGTATATTCAATATCTCCACACAGAGAAACTGTGCTTCCATCGCCTAAGTTCCAAACACAATCAATGAGGTCGTCGTTGTTGTTGAGGTTCGAAAGAATTACGGTTACTGGGTAACATCCGAATTCAACATCGGTAATGATTTCAGGCTGAGGTAAAGGGTTGATTAAAACGTCAACCGTTGCGAACACCTCAGGTGCGCAGCCATCATTCGCTGAGATTTGGTAAGTGGCGTTGTTTCCTTCAGGACAAACGTTGGTTGTTGCGTTAATCGAGATCGGCTCTACCGTTGGGTCAATCAAACTCCAATTAATTAAAATCGGTCCTGAGCCACCCCCGGCAATACCAACCAAGTCGATGCATTCACCAGCACAAATCACAAAGTTATCTTGTTCAACTTCAACGGTAACAGGTGTGTTGAACACCACCAAACTTACCAAGGTATCGCTCGCACAGCCCAGTTCATCAATTGCTACCACGCTCAGTTCCATTGTGTCGGTAGGAGTCACCACCAAAGGATTATCATTTGAAAACAAGGGCGCTGGCGGTGTCGATTCGTACCAATTGTAAGTAAACACTCCGAATCCACCTTGCGCGTTGGCTTCAAAGTTTACCTCATCACCATTGCAGATCACGAGTTCGTCGAAGACCGTTGAAATGCTAATTTCGGCAGATTGCCATGTAAGCGTCACAGTGCTATCGGCTATACATCCCAAATCGTCGATTGCAGTGATGTCGTACATACCTTCACCCAAGCCCGCAAAAACAGGTCCACCCGAAATTCCATCCAATGTATATTCTACGGCAGTTGCTGAAACAATTTCAATTGAACCACTTTCAATTCCAAAACATGCTGGTTCGATAATCAAAGCGTCTTCAATGAAGTACTCTGGTCGCTCAACAATTGTGAAGGTGCCACTAAGCGGACAACCTATGCTATCTGTCACATTGAAGTCATACACACCTGCGCACAAATCCACCAGTGAGAAACCCGAGTAAGTAACATCAGTCCAAACCAAATCATACGGTTCAAAGCCACCGCTTACTGTCACATCCGCGACGCCGTCGCAAGACTGGAAACAAACTTCTTGAGAGAAATCAACCACATAATCGAGCGGTTCAGGCACGTTCACCAAAACAGAATCGGAAGCTACAC
>JANRAA010000070.1:2956-7587 GCA_030728235.1 Flavobacteriales bacterium | reverse complement strand
CCACTGGGATGGTGGGAAGAACGATGTTGAAGGTACTTGAGGAGCGTAACTTCCCAATTAGCATGTTGTTACCTGTTGCCTCAGAGCGTTCTGTTGGTACTTCTGTTCGCTTCAACGAAGCGGATGTTAAAGTGGTATCGATGGAAGATGCCATTGCACAAAAACCTGATTTGGCGCTGTTTAGCGCGGGAGGTGAAACGAGTTTGCAGTGGGCGCCAAAATTTGCCGAAGTGGGCTGCACCGTGATCGATAATTCTTCGGCATGGCGGATGCATGCGGATAAAAAGTTGGTTGTACCTGAGGTGAATGGGGCGGAAATACAACCAACCGATTTAATCATTGCCAACCCGAACTGTTCGACCATCCAATTGGTGATGGCGCTCAAGCCGTTGCACATGGCGTTTGGTGCGAAAAGGGTGATCGTTTCTACTTATCAATCGGTTTCTGGGACAGGTAAAGAAGCAATCGACCAGATGGAAATGGAACGTAATGGAGTCGATGGCAAGATGGTGTATCCGTATCCGATTGATCGAAATTGTTTGCCGCAGTGCGACATCTTTACCGATAACGATTATACGAAGGAAGAGATGAAGCTAACGAATGAGACGTGCAAGATTTTGGGAGATGATACGGTGCACGTGGTAGCGACAGCTGTGAGGGTTCCTGTTACTGGCGGACATTCAGAATCGGTGAATGTGGAGTTCGAAAAAGCCTTTGAAGTGGATGAGGTGAAGCGACTACTCGCAAGTTTTCCTGGAATTCGAGTGCAAGATCAACCTGAATTGAAAATGTATCCAATGCCGCTCTATGCTGCTGGAAAAGATGAGGTTTTTGTCGGTCGAATTCGTCGTGATTTCACCCGCGATAATGCGCTAAATATGTGGATTGTGGCCGATAACCTGCGAAAAGGTGCTGCCACAAATGCGGTGCAAATTGCAGAGTATCTGCTGTCAACAGGTAGATGGTAGTTTACAAAGATCTTCTCAATAACTGGTCTCATCAAGTTTCACTTTTCCTCTGAAGGTTTTATAAACGAATAGGGTGTATGCTAGAACCAATGGTCCACCAATGGCGGCAATGGTAAGCATGATCTTAAGCGACTTTGTCGACGATGCTGCTTTGTAAATGTCGATGCTATAGGCAGGGTCTATGGTCGAAACCAGCATCATGGGATAAAGCTCAATGGCCACAAGGGAGAGCAGCAAACTAATTGAGAGCGAAGAGAAGAAAAAGGCCCAACCGAAACTTCGTTTATGTGCAAGCCTGCTGACATTAGCGATGCTCAGAAACGTAAGCAATGGGAAGATAAACAACGCAGGATTGCTTTTGAAGTCGTCAGACAGATGAGGAATGTATAAAAGGGTGTAAATGCTGGTGATTCCGAAGAAAACCATGAAAAGAATCATCCCGCGCTTGACAAAGAAGGTGAGCTTGGTGTACAATCGTCCTTCTGTTTTCAATAAAAGGTAGATCGCGCCATGCGCCATGAATAAGAAAAGTGTGGTGAATCCCACAATCAATGAGTAAGGATTTAGGAATTCAAAGAATCCGCTTCCGTGGTAGGTATAGTTTTCGCCAATGGCGATGCCTTGCAGCACATTTCCAAGCACAACACCCAGTAAGAATGCAAGCATGATGCTCGATACAGCATAGCTGATGTCCCACGTTTTCCTCCACCACAGCATTTCTTCTTTGCCCCTGAATTCAATTGAAATGGCTCTGAAAATGATGAACAATAAAAAGAGCATAAAGGGGATGTACATAGACGAAAACAGTGTGGCGTAAACAACTGGAAAGCCAGCAAACAAGGCACCACCGCCAATCACTAGCCAAACTTCGTTTCCGTCCCAAACAGGGCCCACAGCATTCAAGGCAATACGTCTGCTTTCTTCTTTTTTGAGGAATAGGTGCCATGCCCCAGCTCCAAAATCAAATCCGTCTAAAATGGCATAGCCCGAAAACAAAGCGCCTACAACCAAAAACCACCATGTCGGATAATCGATGCTTAGAAATGTATCCATATCGTTAGTTGTTGGTGATCACGTTGGTGATTTCTTGCGTGAGTGGTCGGTCGTTTTCATCCGATTCATCGTACGGCCCATGCTTGATTTTTTTGTTTAGCAAGTAGACGAATAGCACAAAAAGCAGCAGATAGACCAGTGCAAACAATATCAAGGAGAACAAGATCTGGTTGGCTGAAACAGCTTGTGAAAACGCGTCGGATGTCCGCAGTAGTCCATACACCACCCACGGCTGCCGCCCCATCTCAGCCGCAAACCAGCCTACTTGATTGGCGATTTGAGGCAATATAGCAGCAAATACAAACACCTTTAAAAGCCATCGTTGTTCAAATAATTTACCACGAGCCCAAAGAAAGCTGGCATATAGGGTCAAACCAATCAGCATCATTCCGATGATGATCATTAGGTGGTAGAATTGGAAAACAGCATTGATTTGAGATGGACGTTCATCTTCTGGAAAGGCGTTTAGTCCTGTTACAGGTGTATTGAAGTCATAGGAAAGTAAAAACGACAATCCACCGGGGATTTTAATGCCAGAAACGGTTTGGTTTTCTTTGTCTACATAACCAAGGAGGTACATATCAGCCGGACCACTCGCCTCAAAGTGACCCTCCATAGCTGCTAGTTTAGCGGGTTGATTGTGTGCCACTCCTTCTGCCGAATGATGTCCTGTAAACAACTGACCCAGTGAGAATACAGTCGCTACCACCAACGCAATTTTAAACGCTTTTTTGGAGATCTCCACATACCTTCCTTTCAGCAGGTAATAGGCATGGATGCTGAGAATGAGGAAGGATCCAGACAGAAAAGCGCCAAGCCAGACGTGGGTAAGGCGATCGATGCTAGATGGGTTGAATACCATGGCCCAGAAATCGGTGATTTCGGCACGTGCATGAAACCCTTCACCGACAATGTGATAACCAGCTGGGGTTTGCTGCCAGCTGTTGGCAACCACGATCCAGACAGCAGAGAACATAGAGCCAAGAAAAACACCGATGGTGGATACCAAGTGAACCCAAGGTTTGACGCGGTTCCAGCCGAAAAGCAAGACGCCCAAAAATCCGCTTTCAAGCGCAAAGGCGAAGATTCCTTCTGCGGCAAGAGCACTGCCAAAAATATCGCCTACATACCGAGAATAGGTCGCCCAGTTGGTGCCGAACTCGAATTCCATCACAATACCCGTCACCACCCCTATACCAAATGTTAAAGCGAAAATCTTTGTCCAAAACTTCGCGAGGGTGTGGTATTCAGGATTTTTAGTTCGGATGTACAGACTCTCAAAGATCACCATCACCAATCCCAATCCGATGCTCAAAGGAGGGTAGATGTAGTGGAATGCGATGGTGAACGCAAACTGCAGACGAGCTAATATCTCAGTCTCCATTTTTTCTGTAAAGGTAAGGGATGAAATTATTTACACCGCGATACTTCTGATTTAGGATGGTAAATTATCGTTTAATAACTATCCGTCGTGTGGAGGTTTCATTCGGTGTTTCAAGTGTCAAGATGTAAGCACCATTTTGCAATTCGCTTGATTCGTGATGATAGGTGTTTTCACCAGGAACTAAGTTCTCTAGAAGCTGTTCTTCTATTTTTTGACCATCAAGTGTGAAAAGGGAAACTTTCACATCCACCCGTTGGGTGATATTAAAACGAACTGTGAATTGGCTGTCACTCGGGTTGGGGTAGACCGATATACCAAGTGTATTTACGCTCTCTTCGTTTAAATCATCCACGCCTACTTCATCATTCAAGATGATATACACTTTAAAAATCTGACTGCTAGCGCTGCTTTGAGAGCCATCATTGATAAAAAAAATGTTTGCTGCTGTGCTGCTTATACCGCCGTATATATAGCCAATCAAGGTGCTATCAGCCGTAAAGTCGTCGAGCTTAAATACTTCATTGGCATACAATGGATTGGTCAGATCAGCAATAAATTCAGCACCTGCACCCAGTAAACTAGGCATTTCAGTGGGAAGTTTGTATTCCGACATCGTTCCATCTGCCGTTCTGGTGACGCGGGCAATGGTGTTTACAAAGGGCACACTGTTGTCTTGAACCAAGGTGCCAGCGTTTTGGTAGTATTGTGCAATTCCACCAAAAAAGACGTTGTGCATTTCATTGTTCGAAGCTGAATAAAGGGGTGCTACCGCGCAGTGGTAATGATTGTAGTATTGTTGGAAGTCGTTATTCACGGCGTAACCATTCGCGTCTATATCGACACAGTTAAGGAAGGGTAGATTAATATCGGGTTGAAAAACGCCCGAAAACGCAGTAATTCCTTGCTCACCATTCGGCATAATTTGAGGTACTGCATTGTAATCGCGACGATGCAAGTTTTCAGGGTCAGAAATGGTTGGCAAGTGAGTAATGGTAAGCGTTTCACCATCATCAGCAATGTTGAATTTACGAATTGCGTTGGTATACACTTGCGTATAGGTCGGGTTTCCCATTGGATTGTAGTTCCCATCGAATTTATTCCCGCCAACGAGGTAAAATGTGTTGTCTATTTTTTTCAAATGTCCACCAGTAACAGCAAATTCTGGATCACTAATTTGTCGAATTTCCTCGCTAAACGAGGAGTTAGAAATAATGGCATCAATCACG
>JANRAA010000070.1:0-2946 GCA_030728235.1 Flavobacteriales bacterium | reverse complement strand
CACGTTACCAACGTGGATAGCTGTGAGATTATCGAAGGTTTTCCGCGATGATGAAGCAACATTGTAGCCATAACCGCCAATGATATAGAGGTATTCACCATCTTGGTGGAACTCCATATTGGTTGAGCTGAGTTGTTCTTGGAGTGCAATCGACAATGATGTGGTTGTAGCGGTCCATTTTTGTTGGGACACAGGGTCGATAACGATCAACTGGTTGTTATTGCCAGCAATATCGAAAGCAGCAAAGGGTTGACGGCGGTGCAATCCATCAAGCCGACCACCAACAATGAGCCATTTTCCGCCCGACTGTCCGAAAGCAAAAGCTTGCAATCCACCGAGATTATCAATGTTCATAGGTTCCAAGTAAACTCCAAAAGGAGCAGTCTGGGCGATCATTGATTGGCTTACTATAAGTAATGCGGCTATAAAGGAAATCCATGTTCTCATTGTCGAAATATTATCGTTTTTCAAATGAACGACAATTAAGATGTACCATGCGTAACCTTTGTTACATAACAGAATGAATGAGACAAAAAAGGCCGATCAGATGATCGGCCTCGTTGGAGTGAAAAGTATTATTTCAAATCATATCTATCCAGGTTCATCACCTTATTCCAGGCAGCAATGAAATCGACAACAAATTTCTCTTTTGCGTCGTTGCTTCCATAGACTTCAGCCAGCGCCCGCAATTCGGAGTTCGAACCGAAAATTAGGTCGGCCCTTGTCGCTGTCCATTTCACTTCACCTGTCTTTCTATCTTTCCCTTCGAATTCTTCTTTTGCGCTAGATGTTGCAGTCCATTGTGCATCCATGCTGAGCAAATTGACGAAGAAGTCGTTCGACAAGGTTTCTTTCTTAGAGGTAAATACACCGTGTTTTGAATGATCAAAGTTGGCATCCAACACACGCATTCCACCCAAAAGAACAGTCATTTCAGGCGCTGTTAAAGTGAGCAGTTGAGCTTTGTCTACTAGTAATTCTTCAGTCGAGAAGGTATACTGTGTTTTCAAGTAGTTGCGGAATCCATCTGCCATAGGCTCAAGCACGGCCATTGAATTAATGTCTGTTTGCTCTTGCGTAGCATCTGTTCTTCCAGGGGAGAATGGCACCTCAATGGTGTAACCTGCATTTTTTGCTGCAGCTTCAACTGCGGCGCATCCACCCAATACGATCATGTCGGCCATAGAGACAGTTTTTCCTTTCGATTTTGCATTGAAATCAGATTGGATTTTCCCGAGCATGGTCAACACTTTGTCTAGCTGTGCTGGGTTGTTCACCTCCCAGCTTCTCTGCGGTTCTAGGCGAATTCTAGCGCCGTTTGCTCCACCTTTCATGTCTGTTCCGCGGAAAGTAGATGCTGAAGCCCACGCGGTTGAAACCAACTCGCTGATGCTCAAGCCTGAGCTCATAATCGTAGCCTTCAACGCTTTGATGTCTTTAGCTCCAATTACGGCAGCTTTTACCGTAGGAATCGGATCTTGCCAAATAAAGTCTTCAGCTGGCACTTCAGGACCGAGGTGCAAGCTACGTGGACCCATGTCGCGGTGAGTTAACTTGAACCACGCACGCGCAAAAGCTTTTTCAAATTCTGCAGGATTCTCAAGGAATCGGCGAGAGATAACTTCGTATGCCGGATCGAAACGCAACGACAAATCTGTAGTCAACATCGTTGGTTTGTGTGATTTATTCGGGTCAAACGCATCTGGGACCATGACTTTAGAATCCACGGCTACCCATTGGTTGGCACCTGCCGGACTTTTAGTAAGTTCCCATTCTGTTGCGAAGAGACTTTTGAAGAAACCATGACTCCATTGAGCAGGAGTTGTGGTCCATGTTACTTCTAATCCTGAAGTGATTGCATCGGTTCCCTTTCCGCTGTTGTACGAACTTGACCAACCAAATCCTTGCTCTTCAATAGGAGCTGCTTCGGGTTCAGGGCCTACATGCGTCGCCGGACCAGCACCGTGTGTTTTTCCGAATGTATGTCCACCCGCGATCAAAGCAACAGTTTCTTCATCGTTCATACCCATCCGACCGAAGGTCTCGCGAATGTCTTTTGCTGCTGCAAGCGGATCAGGGTTTCCGTTAGGTCCTTCAGGGTTTACATATATCAACCCCATTTGAACAGCGGCTAGTGGACGTTCAAGATCGCGGTCGCCTGAGTAGCGGTTGTCTTCAAGCCATTTCGATTCTGGACCCCAGTAGACATTGCTTTCTGGTTCCCATACATCTTCTCTGCCACCACTAAAACCGATTGTTGTAAACCCCATTGATTCGAGAGCTACGTTTCCAGTAAGAATCATGAGATCTGCCCATGAAATGCTGTTACCGTACTTTTGTTTGATTGGCCAAAGCAGTCTGCGCGCCTTATCAAGGTTGGCATTGTCGGGCCAACTGTTCAGTGGAGCGAAACGCTGCTGACCATCGCGAGATCCTCCGCGCCCATCGCCAGTTCTATATGTTCCAGCACTGTGCCATGCCATGCGAATAAACAACGGACCATAATTTCCAAAATCTGCTGGCCACCAGTCTTCAGAGGTAGTCATCAATTCACGTAGATCTTTCTTCAATGCTGCATAATCCAGTTTGCTGAACGCCTCATTGTAATCGAAATCTTCACCCATCGGATTCGAGAGGTCTGAATTCTGACGAAGCACACTCAGATCAAGTTGGTTCGGCCACCAATCTTTGTTGGTTTTCGCCTCTGTGTTTGCGTGGTTGTAGTCGGCTGGTTTTTCAGTTTGACTGCCGTTGTGAAACGGACATTGTTCGATTCCAGCAGCTTCTTGAGCACTTATAGAATAAGAGAGAAGCATGAATGAAAGTGTAAAGATTCTATTCATGTATGTGGGTTTAGAGGTGGTATAAAATTTACTCAAAATTACTGAGCATATCCCATGAATACAATTGATAATATTTATTGTTCGATAGATAAAACTGATTAGA
>JANRAA010000069.1:4626-7652 GCA_030728235.1 Flavobacteriales bacterium | reverse complement strand
TATTCGGGCAGCGGATTTAATGATGCGTTCGGATTCTTTTTGAGTGGCCCGGGTATAAACGGCCCATACACCAACAACGGTATTAACATCGCCTTAATCCCTGGCACAGGCCAGGCCGTATCTATTAACAACGTCA
Organism: Flavobacteriales bacterium; assembly: GCA_030728235.1. GTDB lineage: Bacteria > Bacteroidota > Bacteroidia > Flavobacteriales_D > Sanyastnellaceae > RI-182. Next base: position 7,516 of record JANRAA010000069.1, on the reverse strand, counting down.
ATGCCGGCACCAACGATTTAGGATGCACCAACTGTGCATATTATGTAGTAAACACCAATAACAACTCTGCAACAGGCATACAATTCGATGGTTATACGGTGCCACTTGTTGCCAGTTATAATCAGCTTATTTGCGGCGAAACTTATCACATCCGCATAGCTATAGCGGATGCTGGAGACACCTCTTTTGATTCTGCAGTGTTTTTTGAAGAGAACAGTTTTTATCTCGAAGGATTGGAAGTTGAATTGATCATACCTCAAATAGGATTGAATGATTCGACTATTTATGAAGGTTGCGGAATCTCTTACTTTCAATTCACACGACTGAGTGATATTTTTAGTGAGCAATCATTCATGCTTGAAGTCTCTGGCACGGCTATGCCGGATGTTGATTACCCTGCACTTCCAACGGAGATTGTCTTTCCAATTGGTATTCCTTCTGTGCAAATCCCCTTCAGCGCGTTTCCTGACGCCATAGTAGAAGGTTTAGAATCTGTCATCATTTCTTATACAGGACAAGATGGATGTGGTGAATCTGAGGAACAGACAGTTACCTTTTATATTGGCGAACCTGAGCCCCTCGTTGTTGAGTTAGAGGATGTACCTATTGACTGTGGCGAAACAGCGATGCTAAACCCCACAATATCAGGAGGATATGGTGTTTATTCTATCGAATGGTTTAACGGAAGCACCGACTTCAGCATTGATGTCTCACCAGGCATTACAACAACTTACGATTATATCGTTTCAGACACATGCAGTGTTTCCCCAATCAATGGATTGGTAACTGTTGACGTGCCCGTCTATCCGCCATTGGCGATAAATACTGGAGGTCCGATTGAGATTAACTGCCTCGAGATTGTAAGCACCGTAGCAGATGTTAGCGGAGGAAATGGCGAATATTTTTATTCTTGGCAAGACACGCAAGGAAACGAGCTATCGGCCACGGCAGCTGTTCAGTATGATCCGGATTCAGAAGGAAGTATACCATTGACTGTGATGGATGGATGCGGTGTTTCTGCAACTGAATATTTAGAATACACATTTTATGACATCCCACTTATCGTTAATCTGCCAAATTCATTGGAGGCGCCATGTTTGGACGTATTGAACGTTGTTCCAACAGAAGTTTCAGGAGGAATTGGCAATTATTCTTATACATGGGAAGTTGGCGGTTTGCCAGCTGGTTTTTTGCCTCAGGTGTCGGTTACAATTGGAGGTGACGTTTTTGTTGAGTTGACCGTAGAAGATCAATGTGGGAATATTGGAACAGATAATGTTACGATCGAAATGACAGCCACACCAGTGAATCTGGTCTTACCGACGGTCATGGATGTTAACTGTCTTGGTCCGTTTGTCGTTTCACCGACCACCTTACAAGGCGGAGTTGGCGCATATACATATACGTGGGAGTCGAATGGTGGCACTGTTGCGAGCACTCAAAATTTAGCGACAACGATTTCTGAAAACACCCTTTACACCTTAACCGTTGAAGACGGATGTGGAAACGTTGCGACCGATCAAACTCAAGTGAACTTGATACCAGAGATCATAACTGTTGATCTCGGTCCTGATTTGTTTGTCCCATGTCAGGAAAATATTTTGGTAGATCCGATAATTAATGGGGGCGTTGGTCCTTTTGACTATGCTTGGACATCTAACCAATTGGATGCTGGCAGCGGTTCAACACTGTCTCTGATTGCTAATGGATTCATACCTGTCATTTTGAATATCGAAGATCAATGCGGCAATACTGGCAGTGGAGATTTGTTCATTACCATACCTACTACCCCACCTCAGTTGATTATATCGAACGACACCACCATTTGTTTAGGAATGAGTAGGACCTTGCAATTGCAGATAGTGGATCCTATTGGCAGTTACGATATCATTTGGTTGCCAGGATATTCGGGAGGACAGACATTGACAGTTTCTCCGAATGAGACCACCTCATATTCTGTTTATGTGGAGGATCAGTGTGGTAATTCAAGCACCGCTAATTCGGTAATCCATGTCGAATGGGTAAAAGCGAAATTTGACTTTGACTACACAGATGCTTGGGGTGTGGAGACATACAACGCATCGGAGCCGAGTGATTCTTATTTCGTTTGGGATTTTGATGACGGAGAAATTTCGAACGAATTCGAGCCAGTGCACATTTTCTCAGACAATTATGCACATAATATAACACTGTATGCCGTTTCGCCGGGAGGCTGTGTGGATTCTATTGGTCAGACATTCTATCCATTTATAGACTTGTTTGTGCCAAGTGCATTCACACCCGATAACGACGGAGTGAATGATTACTTTCTGGCGAGAGGTCATGACATTCGTTATTTTGAGATTACCATTTTCAACCGATGGGGTGACATTGTTTTCCACAGCAACGACATTGATGAGCCTTGGGTTGGTGACAATTCGGGCAGTGATTATTTTGTCCAGAACGAAATCTACACCTACGTTGTTGAAGCTGTTGGCATTCGCCAGGACGCGATTGTGAAGAAAGGAACGATAACAGTGTTGAGATAATAAAATAGGGCATTTGCCCCATTTCAGGAATGGCGAGATAGATTGATATTTGTGTCGAGCGCAAGATGCTTGGGTTTCAGCGATACTTATTTGAGGTTGTTAGCTGGAGAGAACTGAGCTAGCAATTGCGTTTAACTTAACCGATTTCAGCCCGATTTATTCGGGCTGTTTTCGTTTTCCGCTTTTGTACAGTTTTTTCACCTAATGTACAATTGCGGAAAAGGTTTTCGGAGTGTGATTTGCACGCTTCACAGTTTGAAGCTCAGACTATTTTGTTTTCCGCTTTTGTACAGTTTTTTTCACCCACTGTACAATTGCGGAAAAGGTTTTCGGAGTGTGATTTGCACGCTTCACAGTTTGAA
>JANRAA010000069.1:0-4526 GCA_030728235.1 Flavobacteriales bacterium | reverse complement strand
TCCGCTTTTGTACAGTTTTTTTCACCCACTGTACAATTGCGGAAAAGGTTTTCGGTGTTTGATTTGCACGCTTCACAGTTTGAAGCTCAGACTATTTTGTTTTCCGCTTTTGTACAGTTCACGAGCTTTAATCTTTCTGTATTTTCACAAAACTCAAGGTTCTATGCTTCAAAAGGGTTCAATTGTCCATCTTTACCAAATCGATTCAATGTTAAATGGATAAAGCTTCTGAACTACTTCGCATAGCGGAACGAATTTTAGCGCGAACCAAACTACTTCAGCAACCTGAAGAAGAAGTTGCAATGCTTGCATCGATGAAACCTGAGGCGTTAAAAAGTTTAGAAACTGACAATGTGAAAAAGGCTTTTTGGATAAACATCTACAATTCATTCTTTCTTCTTCTTGCCAAGAAAGGAATTTCACGAAAAGATCTTTTCAGCGCGCGAGCCATTGATATTGCCGGAATACTGTGGACGTTGGATGAAATTGAACATGGCATACTAAGAAAAAACAAAATCAAGATCAGTTTTGGCTACCTATCTAATCCATTTGGGAAGAGACGGTTTAAACAATATATGTTGCAAAAGCAAGACTTCAGAATACATTTCGCGCTGAATTGCGGTGTTAAAGGATGTCCACCAATTGCATTTTATGCTCATGATAAAATCGATCAGCAGCTTGAACTTGCGACAGCGTCATTTTTAGAATTAGATAGTATTCTTGATCATGAGAACAAAATCATGCGAGTTAGTCGATTGTTCTATTGGTATCATGCTGATTTTGGCGGAAGTAAAGGGATTCGCAAAATACATTCTCAACACCTTGAAACAGATTTCGCGAGATACACAATAAAATTCAGATCATACGATTTCACTGAAGCTTTAGACAACTTCGCTGATTTCTGAATCCAAAAGTTCTTGCTTCAATTGAAAGGAGAAAAAAACAGCGACTTTGACACACTCCCAAAACTCAACAGAAAGAGAGCATTCACATCCGGCGGGTGAGCCGAATAATACGAAATGCTATTCACGAACAATTGTAAATGAGCCTTGATAGGTGTCAACTCCTTGCAATTCAAGGACATAATAATATGTACCGTCTTCGACACCTTCTGCTCTCCATGTGTTGTTATAATTTGGATTTTCGTAGACAATCCCACCCCACCTATTGAAAACAGCCAAAGTTGACCCTGGAAAATACTCTAGATTGTTGAATATCAGGTAATCGTTAACACCATCATTGTTTGGTGTGAAAACGTTCGGAATCTCAATTGAGCAAGGAAAAAGTTCAGATTCAACGGTATTTGATGACCCGCACAAACCGTTAATAATGTACTGAACGGTGAGAATACCAGGCCCGGCTTGAGCAAGATCGATTTCTCCGCTAGAAGCATCAATGCAACCTCCGCATGAAGCAGACCATTCACCTCCGAAAGAGGGAGCTGCTGCGAAGATAGTTCCCGCATCAATACAAAGTTCAGCAGGAAGGGTAATCGTAGCGTCTGTTTGCTCGAGAACGATAACTTCGGTAACATCTTCGTCGGAACAAACACCGGTTATTGCGTAAGTTACAATGAATGTTCCCGGACCTGACAATTGAGGATCGAACGAATTATTGATTAAACAGTTAATGCAGTCTGACTCCCAAACGCCCCCAAGATCGGTGGCAGAAAGATTTATACTCGAGCCCGACTCACACAATTCAGGAACAGAAGAGATCGAAGCATCAACAAGGGATACAACTTCAATAAATGTAATTGAAGGTGATGCACAAAAGCTATCGAAATCATATATTATCTCGAATGTACCTGGGCCTGAAATAGCTCCATTGAACAATCCATTTTGATTGATGCACCCGCCACAATCGGCTGTCCAGAAACCACCATCCGTTGATGCTGTTATAACCTGAGAATCAGACATGCACATAACACTTGGAGTCGACAAAACAGCCGATAACGTTTCATCGATAGTGAATATAAATTCAGCATCCGACTGACAATTTTCACCAGCCAGATAATAAACCGAATAAGCACCTGATTGAAGTCCGTTAGGTGATAAGACACCACTTGAAACATCAATACACCCGCCGCAATCGGCTGTCCACACTCCCCCATCGACATTCCCTTCGAACATCACAGGATCATCATAATCGCAGAGCACATCAGGACCCGAAATTGTAACTAAAGGTGGAGCTTCTACGACAATTTCAACGACATCCAACACAGGTCCGCATTGTCCTTCTACCGTATAATAGATTTCATAAACCCCTTCTCCAGCAGATGAAACATCAAACACCCCATTTTCGTTTATGCAGCCAACGCATGACGCATCCCAAATTCCATTTGGTGTTTCTGCTACCAGTTGAACCAAAGTATCGTAAGTACAAGCTATTTCTGGCATTTGTAAGCCTGGGATAATGTCGTCGAATAGAACATCTACAAAAATTGAATCCACCATAAAACCATCGAGCGGATTTGGGTCACCCGGATCAACAGGTATAAACTCATTGATACAAAAATTCGCAATTCCTGAGCTTCCGCTATTCAAGTTGCCTGTTCCTAGAGTAGCACCTTGGTAAGACAAATTAAAGGAGGCACCATTCCATCCATCGCCAAAGGAATCGAACATTTGCAGAGTGTAGCATCCATTTGGCAGGCATATCGCTTGATTGAAAGGAGCGCCACCAGAGAGCACATTGGCGCCGCCTAAAACAAGGTTCCAAGAAACTTCGCCTGGCCAAGTGCCTGAAGACACATTGATATTGTAGACTGCGCAATCATCCCCGTTTAAGGGAGACGTGCAAAAGTCATAGTTCAAAACAGCGTAATAGGTTTGGGCTGAGTCTGGACAAACTTCTATTGAAGCACCCGAACCAATGATTTCACCATCGCTTACCCAGCTAATTTCTCCTATTGGATCTCCACTTGGGATAAAGCCCCATGCTTCGTTGGATGTTGACCAGTTGCCTGTATTCCTGCCTGGTGGAGAATAACCGAAATTTGCCGCCCCGTTTTGGATTCCGATCAGCGTATTGCCATTGTTCCATCCACAACTTGGTTTGTTGGCGACGAAAACCTCGATCAGATTAGATGATTCATGCAGAATCAATTGAGACGTCGTTTGCACTGAAGAACAGTTATATAGACAAACAGCATTATAAGAAACCACAAACTTTCTACACGGCTCTTGTCCGACCATTTGATATCTCACTTGACCGCAATCAGAGGGGTCGATATCGTGATAGGGGCAAAAAATAGCATTGTTTGGAAGGTTACCAGACGGGTTGGCAGCAGTGAAGGCATAGGGACAAAACCCGTTAGCGTCAGAGAGGTCGAATGTAACGACACCGTTGGATCCAATTACAATATTTGAGTAGGCGTTATCGAAGAAGCAAAATGAAAATCCAAGAGGAATGGAAGCCGACCATGTATCGTCGATCGTGCTAACTACGACAGTACCAGCTGTTGTAGAATATGGCAGACCTGCGAATGGAATAGACTGCACAGTATATTGGGAAGATGCATTTATTTGAGGAAACGATGCTTCGAGTGAAAGGCATTCATTGCAAGATGCGGTTAAAGTATCTGGCAGATCTAAAGTGAAGTCAAGAACACATTCTTGTCCGAATGCGGCGACGCATATCAGCCAAGATGTGATAAGGGTGAAATATCTCATCGTAATTAGAAAAGGTTTATCTAATGTACTGAACGAGCATGAATAATGAGAATGTTGGAAGTAAAAAAAATGATTTTTGTGAGTTGAAAATCATTTGATTTATGTCCAACTTTTAACTACCACCGCAATAAAAAAAATGACGATGAGCAATTTTCCGACGAAGAGAATGGTTTTCATAGATAAGGTTTAGGCTGTCGTGAATTTACGAAAAATATCGACGAAAACCAATTTAAAGCCAACAAAACAGAATCATGGCTAAGCTGTCACTATGAATTTGTTTTCCGCAATTGTACATTAACGAGCCAATAATTTCAACCCGAGTCAAAAGAAAATGTACAATTGCGGAAAACAATTATCGAATCTTTCCGAATGGAAATAAAGATCAACTTTCAAGAAACCTTAACTTTCCGTCGTCCATAGAAATCATGAAAATCAAAACCCCGTCGTACGCCATCCCATTCATTTTTTTCGTCCTGACGGCCTTATTTTTCTTTTCGCAACAAAACGAATTGATCAATCATCAAACACTGGGAAGAGTTACCAAGAACTGGACGGTTGTTGACGGACAAAAGACACTTCAAAGCATACCATTTCACAGCATCAATGATAGCACCGTTGTTAGGTGGGACGCCGAACACTACCTACTTATCAAAGAGCATGGCTATAATGTCTCACAAGCTGGAAGTGATTTCATTTACGCCTTCTTTCCTGCATTTCCTGCATTTTGGAGAGTAACCGGTCTTTCGGCTCAGTGGATGCCAGTGGTTAACTTCTTGCTTTACGTCATCGGACTTCTTATTCTTTATAATCTTTTTGGTTCGCGATTGCGAGCAACTGGCATGTGGATTAGCG
>JANRAA010000068.1 GCA_030728235.1 Flavobacteriales bacterium | reverse complement strand
TCTACACCCGAATATCACAGCCCATTGGCATGACAGGCTTGTTTTTGCCTTTTGGTTACAACCGTGTTTTTGTGAGTAAGGCGAGAGATATGGCTCGTTTCGGAAGTCTGGCCCTTCGCGGCGGAGAGTGGAATGGCACACAGATTTTGAATGCGCAATATGCGTACGATATGGTGCACCCATCGCAAAATTTAAATCCGTCTTATGGGTATTTGTGGTGGTTGAACGGACAATCGAGCTATATGCTTCCAGGTTTTCAATTCAACGTTCCCGGACCAACCATGCCGAATGCACCTGCTGACGCGTATGCCGCCTTGGGAAAAGATTCGCAAGTGGTGCTTGTTGTTCCATCACTTGATATGGTTATAATTCGCATGGGCGATTCTCCAGACGGATCAGCAGTATCGACTCAGTTTGCCGATGATATGTGGGTTTTAGTAGAAGACCTTTTTTGCGTGAATGTGGCTGAAGAAGTGGCTACCCCACTCGAGGTATTCCCGAATCCAGCGCAAGACAGAATCGAAATACAAGGAAATAAATCCATTACTCCGTTTGCTGTGTATGCCACTTCTGGTCAACTTCTTATCAGCGGAAAAGGTAGAGTGGTTGAACTGTCAACTCTGAGCTCAGGCATTTATATTTTAGAAAGTAACGGACGTAGAGCACGCTTCGTGGTGCAGTAATCTGCAGTTTTGTATCTTGCGCCATGCTTCCAGAAGACAAGAGCGAATTGAGCGTAGGCGTTTTGGGTGGCGGTAGTTGGGCTACTGCCATAGTGAAATTGTTGTGCAACAATAGAGACCGCGTGAATTGGTGGATGCGCAGCGAAAGCTCTATTGAACACCTGCGTAAATTCAAACACAATCCGAAATACATTCAGAGCATTGAGTTTGACCTCGACAAGGTGCACCTCAGTAGCAAAATGCAAGATGTCATCGACGCTTCCGATATTCTTGTCATTGCTATTCCATCTGCTTTTTTGGATAAAACCATGAAATCCATCAAGCCGAAAGGGATGGAGAATAAAATCTTGTTTTCGGCCATCAAAGGGGTCATCATCGAGTACGATTCAATTCCTGCTCGCTACCTTCACAAAGAGTTTCGCACGCCATATGAAAACATCGGCATCATTGCCGGGCCTTGTCACGCCGAAGAGGTGGCTAGCGAAAAACTCTCGTACCTCACCCTGGCCTGTCCGAACCTCGATGTAGCCGCCGCAATGGCCGACCTGCTGCAATGCCGCTACATCAAAACCTCAATCAGTGAAGATGTATTCGGAACCGAAATCAGTGCAGTTTTAAAGAACGTTTATGCTGTAGCAGCTGGAATTTGTCACGGTTTGGGGTACGGCGACAACTTTCAAAGTGTCCTAATTTCGAACGCGATTCAAGAAATTAAACGCTTTGTTGATGAGGTTCATACAGTGCACCGCGATGTGAAAACCAG
>JANRAA010000067.1 GCA_030728235.1 Flavobacteriales bacterium | reverse complement strand
AACGACCGCCTAGCCGTCAATTACAGTATTGCCGATGGCACGCCGTTTACCGAACACAGTCAAAATTCATTTGGCAGCTTTGATAAACACATGTGGTTTGGAGGCATCAACGGAATGTATTTCGTAAGTCGAGACCTCGAAATTCAACCCGCCGCGCGACGCCTGCTCATCAACGAGATCTTAATCAATAACAAACCAATAGATCAGAATTCGAAACACCTCGAAGGCAGTTGCTTCAATCCCGAAAAAATTTCGCTCTTTCCAGAAGACAACAGCTTGATCTTCGATTTCGCTTTATTGAGTATCGGCGGACAAACCGAGCGATTGGCATATCGGCTGGAGGGAGTAGATCAAGATTGGATTATTGCAAATAACAAAAAGCAACGCATTCAATACACCACTCTACCGAGTGGGAACCACACATTGGAGATTGTAACAATAGATTTCGACAATCAAGTTCAAAGTTCATTGTTGAAGCTGCCAATCGAAGTGCACCCTCCTTTTTGGCAAACGCTGTGGTTTGCTGTAATCTCTGCAGTTGTGTTGATTTTAGCAATCGCATTCATCATCCGCGCAGTTGCGCGAAGACGAATTCAAGAACAGCTAAGAAAAGAAGAAACCCTACGAAGAATCCAAGAAGAGCGAGAAAGAATAAGTATGGATTTGCACGACAACATCGGTGCGCAGATCACACATGTCATAACATCGTTAGACAATTTGAGTTACAAAATTGGTATAGGTCAGCAGATTAGTCCTGCCCCTGTAATTGATGATTTGGGAGATTTTGCTCGCGGCACCATGCAGCAGTTGCGCGACACCATATGGACATTGAAAAAAGACGATGTTTATTTAGTAGAATTTATTGATCGTATACAAGATTACTATCGGCGTGTTTTTCAAGACCAAGAACACTTGCATTTAACTGTAGTAAATGCTGTAAAAGATCAAATTCAGCTCAACGCAGAAACAACGGTTCACCTTTTTCGCATCATGCAAGAAGTTGCGACGAATGCGCTTAAGCACGCCAAAGCATCTGCGTTTTCGGTTCATTTTTCAGAAGAAAACGAACAGTTAGTCATTGAAATCGAAGACAACGGAAAAGGATTTGATATCGACATTGTACCACAAGACCATTACGGGTTGAAAAACATCGCTGCACGTGTGCATGAATTAAATGGTAAGTTAAGTCTAGAAAGCGCTGCAGGTAGAACCTACATCAAACTCGAAATCCCCATCAAATAATGCCGTGCTTCATCGCCAATTGTATTGCTTCAACCTTGTTGTGAACTTGCAACTTTCGATAGATATTTTCGATGTGTTTCCGCACTGTTTTAGGTGCAATAAACAGTTGCTCTGCAATTTCTTGGTAGTTTGACCCTTCAGAAATCTTCTCTAGAATCTCCATTTCCCTTTGAGACAAGCCGAAATCAATGCTCGGTTTTGGATCACTTCCGATGGAGCGAATCAATTGCAAAGATTTTTGAGCGATAATTGGAGACATGGGAGCGCCACCATCCATTGCTTCTAGCAAAGCGGCCAATAATCGGGCTGGTTTTTCATCTTTCAACAGATACCCAGAAGCGCCCGCAAGAATTGAATTAAAGATCTTTTCATTTTCATCGAAAACCGTGAGCATAATCACCTTTACATGCGGATACTGGCTTTTCAGTTTTTTGGTCGCCTCAACACCATTCATTTCTGGCATATTAATATCCATAAGTATAACATCAGGCTGTTGGTTCGTTATTTTCTCCAACACTTCCACGCCATTGCAGGCTACCCAAAGCACCTCAACCTCATCGAAAAGGGATATTTTTTCGAGAACGCTCCGAATTAGGTTCGGGTTGTCTTCTGCGATTGCCAGTTTGATCTTCATAAAGTAAAAATAAAGCAAATAGCTGTTAACGGCATAGGGCATCTGCCCCATTATGACTAACTTGACACAATGAAACACAGTGCTATTATCTTACTCTTATTCTTGTTTTCTTGCGGAGGCACCGAGAGAAAACTACCCGTAGTTCAAAATGTTGACCTTCAAAAATATATGGGGAAATGGTATGAAATCGGAAGATTTCCGAATCGTTTCGAGCGCGGATTACATTGTGTAACTGCAACATACAGCATTCGAGAAGATGGCGATGTCAAAGTTTTAAATGCCGGACAAAACAGTGAAGGGAAGAAAAGTGAATCTGAGGGTCATGCTTGGGCTCCAGACCCTGCTCAGACTGGCGCTTTGAAAGTGCAATTCTTCTGGCCTTTTAATGGAGACTATTTGATTTTAGATTTAGATGAAAATTACAGCGCGGCTTTGGTTGGCTCTCCTGATTTAGATTACCTGTGGATTTTATGCAGAGAGCAAACCATAGCAGAAGATTTGAGAAAGCGGTTTTTAGATAAAGCTGAGGAATTGGGGTTTGATATTGGTAGAATTGAATGGATCAAACACGACTGCTGATTAACGGTATTTTTGTTTTCCGCTTTTGTACAGTTTTTTTTACCGCGATTTTAAAATGATTTTTCTTTTCGAACACAATCACTTGTTTTTCATATAGTTAAAACAAATTTAACGACTCACAAATCGTTTTCCGCAATTGTACAGTTGGATCATTACTGTACAATTGCGGAAAACAAATTAACCATACTATTGATCAAACTAAATTCCGTTGTAAGGCCATTTGAACAAAAAAAAACATCCCCCAAAAACCCACTTTTATTCCTCACATTGAAACTTTCATTACCTTCGTAAGAATAAGAGAGAAATTTTTTACGATCGTGCTATCGACATCTCTGAAATCCACGCATCAAATACCGATGCATTTACTCACTAGTTCACCGTACCTTATACTTTGTGATTCACCGTCATGGTTTACCAACTATTGATTGAATTGGATGGCGCTGCCCCTACCATTTGGAGACGCATCCTGATCGACGCATCTACTAACATGCGTAATGTCCACCACACCATACAATTAACTATGGGATGGGAGAATAGACACCTTTACTATTTCGATGATGGTGAAGATAAAATCACCCAAATAGATTTTCTTGAAGAAGAAGATTTTATGGAAGATGAAGATGTCATACTTTCTTCTATCATGCGAAAGGAAGGTGATCGTATCATTTATGTCTATGATTTCGGTGACGATTGGACACACCGTATCGTCCTCGAAAAAATCCACGATGCAGCGTCGCTCGAAGTGAGCATCCCTCATTGCCTTGGCGGCGCGCGTGCTTGTCCACCAGAAGATGTTGGCGGACTGCCCGGCTACCTCGAATTCATCAAAATCATTTCCAATCCGAAACTTCCTGAATATGAAGAAAAGATAGATTGGTACGGCGGCGAATATGACCCGGAAGATTTTGAACTTGAATTTACGAATGAAGACCTCGAGGACATCGACAATTATATCGACTCCCTCGATGAGGATTTCCTTTATTGATTTTATTGACAGACCTTTGCCCGCGATTATTTAAAGCTGTGCAAAAGGAACCGTCGTACATTGTTTTTGATCTTGAAGCCACGTGTTGGAGACTTCACAAACCCCCGCGTCAAGAAATTATTGAAATCGGTGCTTCGAAAGTCAATGCCTACGGTGAAATCATTAGTAGCTTTAATTCTTTTATCAAGCCCAAACAAAATCCAAAACTATCGTCGTTTTGCACACAACTTACGTCGATAACGCAAGCAGACATCGATCCAGCTCCTGACTTTCAAGAAGTGATGTGGAATTTCGAAGATTGGTTGCAATCGGATAAAAACGATGTGGTGCTGTTAAGCTGGGGAGACTACGATTTGAAACAACTGAAAATGGATGCTGAAATTCATGAAATGCAACTTTCATGGACAAATCAGCACTTCTGTTTGAAAGAAGCCCATGCCCGACTTTTGAAATTGCGCGAGCCTGTCGGGGTTTCAACGGCATTGGAATATGGTGGACTGCAATTTGAAGGGTCAAAGCACAGGGCTATCGCCGATGCAATAAACACTGCCCGCATTCTAACTATGCACTTTGAAGACTGGGATTTTATTCACCAACCGAAAAAGAAGTGACGCGATGAATCTCCTTCGCTAAATTTGCTGCTTCTCTCGAAATCTTACCATCATCCCAACCCAATTCTCTCGCTAAAGCGCTGAGAATAAAGTCACCATTCGACTTTAAACTACCTATATCAAAAAACAATCTGGCAGTGCGACGCTCATAAAAATCTCTGGCCGTTACAACCATTTCATTTCTTACGCAATACTGCACTTCTGCCGACAAAAGTTTCTCTTCATTCGTGCCCGATTCTGGCAATAATTCCAAAATACCATCTGCTGCCCGTCCGTAAGTATGCACGAGATAAGTAGCTGTCTTTTGATTCAAAATGATATGTCCCCATCGCTCCATCAGAAGATTGATGTGATTCTCTACCGCGTTGTAATTGATATATCCTGCACCTTCCAATTGAACTTTCTCTGTGGTTGATGACTTTTTGTTACCAAGCTTATTCGCCACACGGTCAACTACCCGCTCTGCCATCTTGCGATATCCTGTCAACTTCCCCCCGGCAATTACAATCAATCCACTATCTGATTCATACACCTCATCTTTCCGGCTTACTGCCGTGGCCGACTTACCTGACTGTTCAATAAGCGGACGTATCCCGGCCCACGAAGACTCAACATCCGCCTTGCTAAGGCGAGCCATAGGAAACATAGCATTTACTGCTTCCAAAACATACTCTGCGTCTTGAAGAGTGACTTTTGGATCGGTCAGCTCTCCTGAATAAGGCGTGTCTGTAGTTCCGAGATAAACTTTTTCATCACGGGGTATGGCGAACAGCATACGCCCATCGTAATTATCGAAGTATACCGTGTGTTGAACAGGCAACTTCTCCCGGGCTATTACCAAGTGGACTCCTTTGGTATGTCTGATAATAGATTTCGATTGACTTTCATCTTTTCGACGCAGCTCATCGGTCCACGGACCAGCAGCACCCACAATATGCCTCGATGAAACATTGAATTTACGTCCCGAAACCTCATCCACTGCCTCCACTCCCGTAATCTTTTGGTTGTCGTATATAAATCCTTCAACAGCGGTGTAGTTCGCCACCACTGCGCCGTGTTTGGCGGCCGTCATCAATACGGCATGAGTTAACCTCGCATCATCGGTTCTGTATTCGGCATAAAAACCTGCACCCCTCAAAATATCAGTCCGCAACAGGGGTTCTAAGCGCATGGTTTCATTCTTAGACAGCATTCTTTTTCTGTCGTTTTTATTGACGCCTGCAAGTAAATCATACACGCTCAACCCCAACAATGTGAGCCAATAACCGTAATTCCCTTTCTCGACAAGAGGTAAGAGCATGCGGTCAGGATGCACCAAATGAGGGGCCAATGCATGGACAATTCGCCGCTCTCGGCCTACCTCATATACCAAACCGAAATCTGCTTGTGCCAAATAGCGCAACCCTCCATGAATGAGCTTCGTCGACCTCGAGCTAGTGCCTGCTGCAAAATCTTGACGCTCAACCAAAGCGACTTTCATTCCGCGCAACACAGCATCCAAGGCAATGCCAGCGCCGGTTATCCCACCTCCTACTACCAAGAGATCGAACGCCTTACTTTCTAGTTCCTTGAGGTTCTGTTCACGGTTCATCATCTACCCAATGCATTGTCCGTTTTACTGCTTTCTGCCATCCTGCATATCTTTTATCCGCCAGCCCTTGCTCCATCTTCGGTTTGAAATTTTGATGGTTTATATGCAATGCTCCAATGTCTTTCATGGTCCACAAACCTGCTCCTATGCCTGCCATCCACGACACCCCCAAGGCGGTTGCTTCAATATTTTTAGGACGAACAACCATTCTCTGAATGATGTCTGATTGAAACTGCATCAAAAAATCGTTGGCGCTTGCTCCCCCGTCAACCAAAAGCGAATGGATAGAGGTACCTGCGTCTTGCACCATGGCATCCAAAACATCCCGCGTTTGATAAGCCAGTGATTCCAATGTGGCGCGAATGATTTCTTCTTTACCAGTATCGCGTGTCAAGCCGAACACTGCTCCGCGCGCATACATATCCCAATACGGTGCGCCGAGGCCTGCAAAAGCAGGAACGACATAAACATATTCTTTCTCTTCAGCTTTGAGAGCGAAATATTCAGATTCTGCGGCGTTATCTATCAATTGCATGGCATCACGCAACCACTGCACAGCAGCGCCCGCAATGAAAACCGAACCCTCTAAAGCATATGTCACCTTCTCACCATCTGACCACGCTATTGTAGACAACAAACCGTGCGACGATACGGGCGCTTCTTGTCCGGTATTCATCAACATGAAACAACCTGTTCCATATGTGTTCTTGACCATTCCACGCGAAAAACAACGTTGTCCGAACAACGCCGCTTGTTGATCTCCCGCCACCCCAGAAATCGGAATATTGAGCCCATTTATCTGCGCTTCACCAAAAAAGCCCATTGATGGCTTAACCGCTGGCAGAGCCGACTCAGGAATCTGACACGCATCGAGCATGACCTGATCCCATTGCATACGATGAATATCATAAAGCATGGTGCGCGAGGCATTCGAGACATCGGTTACGTGCAGTTCCGACCCTGTTAGCTTGGCAATGAGCCAGCTATCAATGGTTCCGAGACAAAGCTCATCGCGTTTCGCAAGAATCTGGGCTTCTGGATGATGCTGCATGAGCCATTGCATCTTCGTTGCCGAGAAATAAGCATCGATCAAGAGTCCGGTTGTTTTGTACACGTGCTCTCCTAGCCCTTGCAATTTGAGTTGTTCACACATGCTGGCTGTACGCCGATCTTGCCACACAATCGCCCGACCAATTGCCTCACCAGTTTTGCGGTTCCACATCACAGTCGTTTCGCGCTGATTGGTTATACCAATGGCTTTAACACGCGAAACATCAATTCCGGTCAATACATCGTTGATAGCATGTTTAATTGTAGACCAGATTTCATTGGGGTCATGTTCCACCCATCCTTGTTTCGGAAAATATTGCGTGAATTCATACTGAGCCGAAGCTTCTGCAGCACCATCACCGCGAATCAAAAGCGCTCGGGAACTGGTGGTTCCCTGATCCAATGTTAAAACCAAATTACTTTTCACATTATGAAGGTAGGACATCGTTGGAGACAGAAACTACCCATTCAAATAATTACTGCACCATCTGTTGTTATCAACACCGAAAACAAAGAAAACAGCGATTTGAATTGTACCTTTGCCGCATGTGGTCGAAGGTGGCATTTATGATCAGACATGAAGCGCGCATGGAAATGCGTCAGCAGCACACCCTCGTTGGTATTGCTCTGTTTTCAATCGCCACGGTGTATCTGGCCTATCAATCGTTTCATACCATCGAAGACGGTGCGACATGGAACGCTTTGCTTTGGATCATTCTTCTTTTCACGGCTTTCAGCGCAGTAGGAAAGAGTTTTCAGGAGCAGCGTCGCGGTTTGCGCCTTTATCTTTTTTGGAACGTATCACCGAAGGTGTTGATACTTGCAAAACTCATTTACAACACCATTTTGATGCTGCTGCTAACGGCTATCACGCTGTTCGTTTACGTGGTTTTCATCGGCAGCAGTCCGGTGCCCGAAAATGGCTGGCCCATGCTCTTGCTCGGACTAACCGTTGGTTCAATCAGTTTCTCAGCATTACTA
>JANRAA010000066.1 GCA_030728235.1 Flavobacteriales bacterium | reverse complement strand
ATATTCTCTTGCCCGAGGCGAATAAAACGAAAGTAGACTTTGAGTTCAAGTACATCCACACGCGCTTTTTGATAAGCGATCAGCACATGTATCGCGAGATAGAGCCAGGCACTATTGCATACTTCCGGTCGATTACGGCTGATCGAAATGTTGGCTATAAATTCGCTCTAGAAAACTGGGAAGATGGTCGTTTGGTGCGCAAGATTATGTCGGCGAAAGCCAATTACAGCGACTCAACGGGAATGTGGAAATTGACAACGGTGAAAGTCCGCGATATTCACCCTGACGGCACTGAGGCTATCCGCATTGAGAGCACAATCGACACCACATTGGATATGCATTTTTCAGATTTTGCGCAGCGCAGTGAGATCATATCGACGATGGGTTATAGTGAGTTGAACGACTACATCCAAAGTGAAAAGCAGGGAGGTTCGGGTAACGTAGCTTTTATTGAAATTGAAAAATACTCGCGCACTTCGAATGCCTTTGCGATATATGTTTTGACCTTGATAGGTGTTTCGTTAGCCTCTCGAAAGGTGCGCGGTGGAACAGGCTTGCACCTCTTTTTTGCTGTAGTTATCGGGTTGACGTATGTTTTTTGTCTGAAGATGACGACCGTAGCAGCAACAACGGTAGGATTACCAGCGTACATCGCGGTGTGGGTTCCGAACGTGCTATTCAGTATTCTGGGACTGTTTATATACGTCCGTGCCCCGAAATAATTAGAGTTTCACAATCTTGGAGAACCAATTTTTAGGTGTCTCAGGCATTTGTGGCTCTTTATCGAATAATCCGTAAACAGCAGATCCAGAGCCGGTCATCGATGAGAATAATGGGTTTGCGAATGCTAAAATATCCAGCGCTTCGCGGATGGCGGGAAACGCATTGCACATTGGAGTCTGAAAGTCATTTTGAGCAACTGAATGCCATTGGTCAACAGGCAGATCAATTAGTGCACGCAGGTCAACATCCGCCGGGTGAGGCGTAATCATGGAATATGCAACAGGTGTTGAAACATGCACTTTTGGGTGGATGAGCATGAGATGGTAACCCGCGAGCGATAGTTTTATTGGCGATAGGATTTGTCCGCGACCTGTAACGTATTTCGGTGTATTTTCGATGAAGAACGGACAATCGCTGCCGAGCATTGCTGCATATTCTTCGAGCAGAGTAGTTGGGAGTTTGAGGTTGTTGAGGTCGTTCAAGAGCAACAGCATATTCGCCGCATCAGACGAGCCACCGCCCAGTCCGGCGCCAGTTGGAACACATTTTAATAGCGCCGCCTTGTTTCCAGAAATCGTATGTCGGTCGCGAAGCAGCTGCCAAGCTTTATAAACCAGGTTTTGTTTTATATCGCCATCGATATGAATGCCTTCAATTTGCAAAGAAAGGTGGTCGTCATTAGCGGGCACGGCCTCAATAATGTCGTTAAGCGGAATTGGATAGAAAATGCTTTCGATGTTGTGAAAGC
>JANRAA010000065.1 GCA_030728235.1 Flavobacteriales bacterium | reverse complement strand
TGGATGAATTTGTCTTCCGCTATAACCTCAGAGATGAGTCTGAAATTTTCAAAGTGACGATTGAAACCTTGATTCAGCTGGCTGGGCACGATTGCGGATAATCATGTTGAGACGTAAAAAAAGCGGCTGTAATAAGACAGCCGCTTTGAAGAAGAAAGTTATTTTCAATGCTTATACAACACCTTGATCCATCATAGCATCCGCCACTTTCACGAATCCAGCAATGTTAGCACCTTTTACATAATCAACGAAGTCTCCCTCTGCACCGTATTTCACACATTGTGCGTGAATGCTCTTCATGATACCGTGCAAGCGTTGGTCAACTTCTTCACGTGTCCACGACAATCGCAAGCTGTTTTGACTCATTTCCAAACCAGAAGTGGAAACTCCACCAGCGTTTGACGCCTTTCCAGGAGCAAATAGGATACGCGCTTTGAGGAAAGCTGTAACAGCTTCAGGTGTAGAAGGCATGTTCGCACCTTCAGCAACACACATGCATCCGTTGGCAACAAGCATTTCTGCGTCGCTACCGTGTAGTTCGTTCTGCGTAGCACAAGGCAGTGCGATGTCACACGCAACTTCCCAAGGCGTTTTGCCTTCCACAAATTTTGCATTCGGGAATTGAGATACGTAATCCTTAATTCGACCACGTTTTACATTTTTCAATTCCATCACCCACTTCAACTTGTTGGTGTCGATGCCGTCAGCGTCGTAGATGTATCCTTGCGAATCAGACATGGTAAGCACTTTTGCGCCCAATTCGATTGATTTTTCAACCGCGTATTGAGCAACGTTACCAGATCCACTCACAACAACTTTTTTACCGTTGAAGTTCTGTCCTTTGGTAGCAAGCATTTCTTGAGCGAAATACACAGCTCCATAGCCAGTAGCTTCCGGACGGATCAAAGAACCACCCCAGGTAATGCCTTTACCGGTGAGGACACCTGTAAATTCATTGCGCAGACGCTTGTACTGTCCGAACAAATAGCCAATCTCACGTCCGCCAACACCAATGTCTCCAGCAGGTACGTCGGTGTCAGGACCGATGTGACGAGCAAGCTCGCTCATGAAGCTCTGACAGAACTTCATCACTTCGTTGTCTGATTTGCCTTTCGGGTCAAAATCAGATCCACCTTTACCTCCGCCCATCGGAAGTGTGGTTAGTGAATTCTTGAAAGTTTGCTCGAATCCGAGGAATTTCAAGATACTCAAGTTTACACTCGGGTGGAAACGAAGTCCTCCCTTGTACGGCCCAATTGCTGAGTTGTACTCAACACGGAAACCGCGGTTCACTTGAATATTGCCCTTGTCATCCAACCATGGAACACGGAAGATGATAACACGCTCAGGCTCTACGAGGCGCTCTAAAATGCGCGCATCGCGATACTTTGGGTTATTTTCAAGGAAAGGAATAATCGCTTCTGCGACTTCCTGAACGGCTTGTAAAAACTCAGGTTCGTTAGGGTTGCGTTCTTTCACCCCAGCCATGAAGGCCTCGATCTGAGCATGATGCTTTTGTATATTGTCCATCAGGATTTTGCTATTGAACGGCGGCAAAGTTAGACGATTTTTCAATCGAAAAGCATAACATTAAATTCTTTGAAATCCCCGCCGCTGGCGGGATGTAGAACTTTGAGTTAGTGTATAAAGTACACTTATAGACAGCCTGTCCGACCACCATCTACAGGAAGGTTGATTCCATTGATATATGAAGCCGCCGGTGAAGCTAGAAAAGCAATGGCATTTCCGATTTCTTCGGGTTGTGCAACGCGTTTCATCGGTACTTGATTGGCCATGCCTTGCAGCAATTCGTCGTAATCTTTTCCTGTAGTCTCTACTTTTTTGCTAATGATTGCGTCTAAACGAGCCGTTGCTGTGGCGCCTGGCAAGACGTTATTTACGGTTATTCCAAATACACCGAGCTCACTGGCCAAGGTCTTCGCCCAATTTGCTACCGCGCCTCGAATGGTGTTCGATACGCCCAAATTGGCAAGGGGCTGCTTTACGGAAGTGGAGATGACGTTGATGATGCGGCCATAACCGCTAGCCTTCATGCCGGGCACGAGCCTAGTCGCCAAGATGTGGTTGCAGATGAGGTGCTGATTGAAGGCGATTCTGAACTCTTCAATTTGGGCATCGATGGCATTGCCAGCTGGCGGACCACCGGTGTTGTTCACCAAAATGTGCGCTGTATGATCTTTTAAAAACTGGTCGAGGGCGCTCTCAAGGGTCTCGGGATGCTGAAAGTCGGCTACCAAAATTCCGTGTTCCTGGCGCTGGGGGGTTGGAAGTTTCTGTTTTGCTTCTTCCAATGCTTGCTTATTACGAGCCACTAAAAAGACGCGTGCTCCCATGTTCGCTAGCTCGGTGGCAGTCGCAAATCCAATGCCCTGGGTGCTGCCACAAACAACAGCTGTCTTACCTGTCAAATCTAAGTTCATGGGCCAAATATAAGGGGTTGGTTTAAGAGTGCACGTTGAATCAGACTATGCCTTACATTTTTTTTATTTCGGTCGCGCAACTTGTCGGCATTGTTGCCGTAAACATTGTTATGTGCTGCCACAAAACATACAATTTTCTATTCATTGGTTTGATAGCCGCCCTCACGGCGTGCAGTCCCTCTGAACTTGCAAACGAGATGCAAGAAGCTGATCTCGCAACCGAACGAAATGAAGTCAGTCTCTCCGAATTTGGCTTTCCCGTTGCTCTCGCGATGAGCGATGATGAGGCTGGGGCGCTGTTGATGGACTACAATACGGCCGATGGACGTTTGTTGATATCCTGCGGTACGGATTGTGGATTTTTTCTGATCGAAGACCCGATGTCGGTGGCTGAATGGAAAGAGGAACTGATGAATCAGGGTTTGTTCAACTATCAGTTCTATGATGAAGGAACTGAAAGTGTTTACTACACTTCTTTCTTGCCTGATGGCAGTGAATACAATCGCCACTATGCCCGTGTAATCACGGTTGGCGGTCGTAATTTCATTGCGGTGAGCGACGATGATGTGGTTATGAGCAACTACGCTGTTAGAAACATGGCGAAAATAATCGATTCTATTCACGGAATTGAGTAATTTAAAGGCCTGATAACGAGTGGCAACTGACCCACCCAATAACTGTTGCATGAAATTATTCTTCTCCCTTTCCTTATTGCTTTCGGCTTTGGCCGTGAATGCTGGTGTTTTTGTCTACACTGGTGTGTATCAAGGCAAAGATCTCTACGTCAAAAACCCTTTCTCGTCTGACGGGGTAGGTTTCTGTGTCTTTGAGGTGAAAGTAAATGGTAAGATCACTTCCGATGAGGTAAACTCAAGTGCATTCGCTATTGATTTGGCGCAGTTTGGGTTTAAAGTCGGACAACAGGTAGAGGTAATCATTCGTACCAAAGATGAGTGTGAACCGCACCTAATCAACCCAAATGCAATCGCCCCGGCATCCACCTGCACGGTGAAAGAGATGTCGCTCTCATCAACGAAGTTGAATTTTAAAACAGAAGGCGAAACGGCCGATCTGCCTTTTTTCATTGAACAATTCAAATGGAACAAGTGGGTGGTGGTGGCTGTGGTCGATGGTAAAGGACAAGCAGCAAAATCAAATGCATACGCCATTGAGGTGCCTGTTGTTGATGGCATGAATAAATTCCGCGTCAGACAAGACGATGGAAAAGGGGTGCACTATCTCTTGGAGAAAGAAGTAGCGGCTCAAGCGCCGGATGTGACGTTGTTACACGATAAAGTGTACGACAAGGTTGAATTCAGCGGCGTAACAAGCTTTGAGGTCTATGACGCTTTTGGTGTGCTGGTTCAAACGGGCTCAGCAAAAACCATCGACAGCCAAGCATGGGAGCCAGGAATGTACTATTTGAACTTCGATAATGAGTTCGGACGCGTGGTGCGCAAGCGATAATCAACTATGAACAAGATTGAACATCTGGGGATCGCTGTTAAAGATTTAGCAGCATCTGAACAGATATTTACCGACTTACTGGGAGCTGCGCCGTACAAGCGCGAGGAGGTTCCAAGTGAGCATGTCATCACTTCGTTTTTTATGATTGGAGAAAGCAAGATCGAATTGCTTCAAGCCACTTCTGAAGCGAGTGCTATTCACGGATTTATTGAAAAGAAGGGAGAGGGCATACACCACATTGCCTTCGCTGTAGATAACTTAGAAGCTGAAATTGAGCGTCTGACGAATCTCGGTTATCGCATGATTCACGAAAAACCAAAAGAGGGTGCAGATGGCAAAATGATCGCATTCATGCATCCTTCAGGAACCAATAAGGTGCTGGTTGAGCTCTGCGCCGATAAGGCCTAACGCTTTTTCTTCTTCAAGTCATTCCCCCACAAATCAGCGCCGCGGCGCTCAGTGCCTTTGCCCACACAATCGGCTGCTTTCTGTTTTTTCAAAAACAAGAAGCGTATGCTGATGATGATGGGTCGGTAGCGTGATGAGAAATAAGGTAGGGTGCTTTTTCCGTCGTAAAAGGGTTGTACGTTCAAAATGGGCGTTTCTATAGTTGGGATGATGAAGACACCCGATTCTGCCTTGTAACCAAACCCAATGCGCGCATTGAACTGGCCTTGAAATCGGTCTGCAAAAGTTTGATCCAAACCGCCAACTACGCCGTCGAAAGCGATCTTATTTATCACCGCATACTCTACATTCGCCCCCAATGAGGCCTGTATAAAGGTCCAATCAGTAAGCTGCATGATGCGGTTTACATGGAAGAATCCACCGAGAAAATGTTGACTGAATTTACCGCTGTTACTCACAGCAAGCATTCCCTGATCAACTTTGGTGAGGCCTGTGAATGTTTCGGCGCCGCGCAACATCTTGTAGTGAAATCCGTAGTCGATATAATGTGCAAGTACCGGATTATCAAAGAAGTGCGCCCAACCGCCTTCCAAGTACAATCCAATCTTGCCTTTGGCGTTGAAACTGCCGTTGTAAAGGGTGTCGGGACCATTTTCGGTATTCAACACACGCTTTTCCATGTCTTCATGGCGGGCAGGAATCATATACGTTACGCCCGGTGCAAAATGCCATGCTTTGTTGCTGTACTTCGAGCCAAGCTGGTAAAGCGGTCGCAACTGCCTGCCGGTTTGAGCATGGGAGGCAACGGTAAGCAACAGGGCGAGTATGATCAGTGTTATACGCATATACCAAATGTAACGATGAGAAGGGTATCAATGTTTCTCATCGTCAACAGTTTATAAGACTATCGACGTTAATTGACCATTTCGGCGGTCAACTCGGCGAGAATGGCGTGTTCAATTTCTTCACTATCCCACACGTCGGCAATGTCGGCGCGGTTCATCACGCGTTTCATGATGGCATCTTGCACTTCGCCATTGCGCAATGCTTCGTCGTAAGGAATGTGTGTGAAGGTAACCTGTGAGTACAGCGGAATCCACTTTTCAGGGTGTTTCGCACTGAAGCGGGCTTCTATTTTCTTTTGCAACAAAAACATGGCATCTCCTGTTTTGTCGCGCATCTCGATGTAATTCCTTAGCGCTAACTCGCGGATGGCATCTGCTTCGGGCTTGCGTTTTTTCGAAAATGCGTTGAAAACTACATTCCAGTCGCCATGGTGGGCATTGAAGATGTCGTCAAACACGGTGCAATCTTCAAATCCGCTGTTCATGCCTTGTCCGTAAAAGGGTACGATGGCATGCGAAGCATCTCCCATCAAACAAACTTTATCTCCATAGTTCCATGGATCACAAGAAATCATCACCAGCGAGCTGGTTGGATTTTCGTAATAGTCTTGAATGAGGGTTGGCATCACAGCCACAGCATCGGGGAAAACTTCATTGAAGAAGTTGGTCACTTTTTCGGGTGTATCGAGGGCGTTGAATGATACTTTACCATCAAAGGGAAAGAACAAGGTGCAGGTAAAACTGCCGTCGGTATTTGGCAGCGCAATAAGCATAAACTCGCCTCGTGGCCAAATGTGCAGTGCGTTTTTTTCAATCTGGTGGGTCCCATCTGCATTGCCTGGTATCACCAATTCTTTGTACCCATGGGTGAGGTAACGCTGCTCGTAGTTGAAGCGGTCGGTGCGTTGCAATCTTTTGCGAATGGCCGAAAATGCACCGTCGGTTCCAAAAATGCGGTCGTATTTTTTCTGGCTGCGCTCTCCGGTATTCATGTCTTCAACATGCAAGATGTTCTCTTCGAGATCAACGGTGCCGATGCTGTGATTGAAGAGGAGGTTGACGTTCTCTTTTTCTCCTGCGCGTTCTAGCAACACTTTGTTGAGTCCGCCTCGCGACACGGAGTAAATGGCCTGACCGTCTTTCCCATACGGTTGATAGGTCAGGTTTCCTGCTTGGTCGTGAATCATGCGGCCAAACATCGGGATGGCTTCTTTCTTTACATCATCGGCAACGCCTGCTCTGTCAAGGGCTTTCCAACCGCGGTCAGACAGTGCCAGGTTGATGGAGCGACCGCCTGAATAATCGTTGTTGCGTGGGTCGTGACGTCGTTCATATACGTCGACAGAAAATCCGTGTTTGGCCAAAAAAAGTGCTTGCAAACTTCCTACAAGTCCGCCTCCGGCGATGGCTATTTTTTCATTCGGGTTCATGACAATGCTTGTTCGATATCGGCGACAAGGTCGTTAATATCTTCGACTCCAACACTGAGTCTTATCAGTGAATCGAGAACTCCTGCTGCTTCTCTTTCTGCTTGTGGAATTGATGCGTGTGTCATCGTTGCCGGGTGTCCGATCAGCGATTCTACGCCGCCAAGTGATTCAGCTAGACTAAAGATCTTCACGTTGCTCACCACTTTGTTGGCTGCTGCAATGGTGTTTTCTTTCAGTGTAAATGATACCATTCCGCCAAAATCGCGCATCTGTGTTTTCGCCACTTCGTGGTTCGGATGTGAAGGCAGGCCTGGCCAATTCACGTGTGCCACTTTTGGATGCTTCACCAGGTATTCAGCCATGATACGTCCGTTTTCACAGTGTGCCTTCATGCGCAAATGCAGGGTTTTTATTCCTCTCAGCACCAGAAATGCATCTTGTGGTCCGTGCACTGCGCCGCAGCTGTTTTGCAGGGTGTACAAGCGTTGCGCGAGGTCGTCGTCGTTCAAAATCAACGCTCCCATCACTACGTCGGAGTGTCCGCCCAAATACTTGGTTACGGAGTGCATCACGATATCGGCACCCAAATCAAGTGGGTTCTGCAAATACGGTGAAGCGAAGGTGTTGTCGACACCAAGCATAATGCCTTTTCCTTTCAGCTTGTTGGCCACGCCAACGATGTCAACGATCTGCATCGTAGGGTTGGTAGGTGTTTCAACCCAAACTAGTTTTGTATTGGCGTTGATGTATTGGTCGAGGATGTCGACATTTCGCATATCGACAAAATGAAACTTGATGCCGAATTTCTCAAAAACGGTTTTGAAGATGCGGTACGTGCCACCGTACAGGTCGTTTACCGAAATCACTTCATCTCCCGGAGAGAGTAATTTGATTACAGCATCAATGGCCGCCAATCCGCTGCCGAAGGTGATGCCGTGCTTGCCATTTTCAAGTGCAGCAAGACTGTTTTGAAGCGCTGTGCGCGTTGGGTTGTGTGTGCGTGAGTATTCGTAGCCTTTGTGGTTGCCTATACCTTGTTGGACATAAGTCGAGGTTTGATAAATCGGAGTCATGATGGCTCCTGTAGTTGGATCAGGTTCAACACCAGCGTGGACAGCCTTGGTGGCGAATTTCATATTGTCTTGCATATCGCGTGCGTATTTTGCGGCCACGAAGATACCAAATCTATTTACGCCGTTCGGCGGATCCAACT
>JANRAA010000064.1:2204-7833 GCA_030728235.1 Flavobacteriales bacterium | reverse complement strand
TTCTGCGTAAGTGTAGTTTATTTCAGGAATTGTTGTTGTTACTACATCACCATTTCCCATGTCCCATTCGTACGAAACAATCTGAAAACCTTCGGCAACTGTAGATTCGAAGGCATCGAACGAAAGTTCAGTTCCAGGGCAAGTAAGCACAGGAGAACCGCCATCGATATTGACAACAGCAACAGGTGCTTCACAAGGATATCCACAAGAAATTTCGGCAGTAAAGTTACCGTTATCAGCGCCGTCACTCGTAAAATTCACGGTGAGACAACCACTGGCATTCGCAACTGAGTTGAAGATATTCTGAGCTTGAAGAGCAAAACCTGTGTAGGTACCGATTACTGGTGCGCTATTATCAGGACCATCATATATCGTGATTTGGTCACCATCTCCAAGGTCGCAGAGATTGAAATACAGATTGATTACAGTTTCGGGAGCTTCAGCGCAGATTGTGATTGTATGGTTTTCATTGGCGGTGTAGTCACCAGCTGTCATACCGGAATCTACAAGGAAGCCGACACATGCTGTGATATCTGGACCTGCAACCGACATCTCTTGAGCGAAAGAGAATAAAGGTAAAATTGCTACCAGCAATCCGATTATTTTTTTCATTTCCCTTGACGATTTGCAGCCGCGGCTTGGTTCACATTATTCCGTTCATTCAGTACGTTAAATCTGTCATTGCTAAAGAAAAACAGTACTCCTGTATCGCCAACGCGGTAATAGGTAGGCTTGTCATCAGAAAGCTCCACACTGTAGAGAAGTGGATTGAATGTTTCTGGGTTGAAATTTTCAGCTGTCAATGCTGGCGCATTGGATTTTGGCGTCAAATCAGCGATATCCAACATTTCGTCGGAAATTTTCGCATCTACAATGAATTGCCAACCATTCAAAGACCAAAATGCCAATTGATCTGACTGAGATTGATCCATTGCAGCGAGCTCTGCAGAAGAGAATGCGGCCTCTAGTCGTGATGCACCTAAGTCTTGTGCATTCACTAAAGAAACCATGAGAACTGCGCCTAAGACGCTCCAGAACTGTTTCATCGTTTACTTATTTCAGGTTTATTTGATAGATGACAAACGTTCAAAAGAAGTTGCCTCCAAAGTCAAAAATATCATTTTTCATTGGTTTGAGCTCACTTCCTCATCAGAAACCACGTTCAAGAAACTGCAATTCGAGGTGTTCTACGCTCAATTTTCAAATTGTTTGGCTATTCTGACCATCGTGAAAACAAACTGATTCCTTTTCTTTGCGTCGCAAACCGACCAATATATGAAGCTTGTTGAAGTAACAACACAGGCTGAGGAGAAAGCATTTCTTGACTTACCCAGCTATATATATCGAAACGATCCGAACTGGATCCCTCATTTGAAGCAGGACATCCAGAAAGTGTTTGACCCCAAAGCGAACAGATCGTATCGAGATGGTGTGGCAAAGCGGTGGATAATAAAGGATGGCAACCAATGCATTGGGAGAGTTGCTGCTTTTTATTCTTCCAAGTATTCAAAAGGGATGGAGCAACCAACAGGAGGAATGGGTTTTTTTGACTGCATCGATAATCAAGAAGCTGCGAATTTGCTTTTTGAAACATGTAAAAAATGGTTAAACGAGCAAGGTGCAGAAGCCATGGACGGACCCATTAATTTTGGTGAGAAAGATCGATTTTGGGGATTGTTGGTGGAGAATTTTACAGATTTGAGCAGTTATGCATTGAATTACAATCCCGACTATTACGTCCGACTTTTCGAAAACTACGGCTTCCAACGCTATTACAACCAATTCATTTATTGGCGGGATCTGCACATGCCTGCCCAAGAAGTCTTCGTCAGAAAGTACAATCACTTAATGAAGGATCCAGCTTTTCGAATTAGCAACGTCAGAAATCACACTTGGGATCAATTGGCTGAAGATTTCAGAACCGTTTACAACAACGCTTGGGGCGGTCACCACGGGTTTAAGGCCATGCCCGAAGCGCAGGCGAAGCGGATTATTTCCAGTTTAAAGCCGATAATCGACCGAGACATTATAGTATTCGTTTACCACAATGACAAGCCCGTCGCCTTCTATGTCAACATACCAGAATTGAATGAGATATTCAGACATGTAGGGGGCAACTTGAATTGGATTGGGAAATTGAAATTTCTTTGGCACAAATGGAGAAAGACATCAAAAATCATGGTTGGGATTGTTTTTGGAGTTGACCGATCGTATCACGGACAAGGATTGGAGGGTGCGATGATCAAGTGGACGGAAGACAACATCGTCAGTCTGAATCGTTATCACACCACCACATTGACATGGATTGGCGATTTCAATCCAAAAATGATTCATGTTGCTGAGAATTTGGGCGCAATCAAGTACAGAACATTGGCGACATACCGCGTTTTATTCGATAAAAACCGTGCATTTAACCGTGCACCGATTGTCGGATGACCTTGCACGATACTGAATATCAATCTTTTAATCTTTTATCTGCATTCGATTTGCAGATTTAACAGAAACTACTTTATATTTGCAGCCCCTAAAGAAAGGGGGAAATGATCTCGTAGCTCAGCTGGTAGAGCAGTACACTTTTAATGTACGGGTCCTGGGTTCGAGTCCCAGCGGGGTCACTTTAAAAAAGGCAGTTTAATGAATCTGCCTTTTCTTTTTCTTACATTATTTGATCTCGGCTTGGTCAGGTTGTGAAACCATTCCGGTTAACTTTCTTACCGAGCTGCGCCTCGGTTTTGATTAGGCAATCGATGAATCACGAGCCTTTGAATGTCGAGGCATCTGCCCAGGTGCTGAAATTGGTAGACAGGCATGGTTGAGGGCCATGTGTCCGAAAGGGTGTGCGGGTTCGAGTCCCGCTCTGGGCACTTTTCATTTATCCTCATCAAGAATCATTGTTAAGCCATTCATGCTTGAAATGATTTCAGATTCAGATCGCGCATTATTCTATCATGTTAGTGCTGCCTCTTACTCCTTCCTATTGTTACCTTTGCGACTATAGAACACCACACAAAATGTGATGTTATACAAATATGGAAATCGAGATCAAACCACTTTCTTCATGGCCTATCAACACGGCACGTCCGCTCATTATTGCCGGTCCGTGCAGCGCTGAGACACCCGAGCAAGTATTCCATACTGCCGAGGAATTGGGAAAGACAGGAAAAGTGAGTTTGTTCAGAGCAGGTATTTGGAAACCGAGAACGCGACCAGGATTTTTTCAAGGCATTGGAGAACCCGCTTTGCAATGGCTTGTCGAAGCCGGCAGAAACGCGAACCTTCCAGTCACAACAGAAGTTGCAAATGCAGCCCATGTTGAAGCCGCTTTAAAAGCAGGAGTTGATGTATTGTGGGTTGGAGCGCGCACCACCGTGAATCCATTCTCAGTTCAAGAGATAGCTGATGCATTGAAAGGAGTTGACATTCCTGTGATAGTCAAAAACCCCATCAATCCTGATCTTCAGCTATGGCTTGGAGCGATAGAACGCTTCTCACTCAGCGGTATTACAAGATTGATGGCCATGCATCGTGGATTTTCGAACTATGGTTCGGATGCTTACCGAAATCCACCTATGTGGGAGATTCCAATTTCACTGATGACAATGCTACCAAAGCTGCCAGTTTTGTGCGATCCAAGTCATATTGGCGGTCGGAGAGATCTCTTATTTCCTATTGCACAAAAAGCGATGGATTTGGGCATGTTAGGCTTTATGATTGAGGTGCATCCCAATCCAGATCAAGCATGGAGTGATGCTCAACAACAGATCACTCCAGACGTTTTTAAGACATTAATAGAAGGATTGGAGATTCGCAGTTTACGATTGGAAGATCCGGCTGTTACGCATACACTTGAAGATTTGCGAGCGCGAATCGACACCATCGACGAGCAGATTTTCCGTTTTATGAAACAGAGGCTATCGGTAATAGAAGAGATTGGCCTTTACAAAAAAGAGCATGACCTAACGATCCTTCAGCTCGAGCGTTGGCGGGAAATTGTAGAATCCAGGGTAAAGTGGGCAACTGAGATGAGTTTGGACATAGAGTATATAAAGCAATACCTTCAGCTAACCCATTCTGCATCGATACGGACTCAGAGTTCAGTTATGAACACCGGCAAAGAAGACGAGGTTATTTGGTAGGTTCTGATTTACAAGTCGCGTCTTTATCGTAATGAACAAACATCGCGATCCAAATTGCGCGCGACAAGCGGAAAAGCACAGGGAGCAAAACGACCAATGCAGTGATTCCGACAGTTAGGAACATTGCAGGGTTTTCAAAAAAGGAAAACGAGATCCACCCGAGGGCATCGAATGTCATCAGCGCCACCAAAACAGCGACCCACAGAGCAACAGTAAGTGCATAGCTCACGTAGGCAGCTCCGAAAAAGAAACCAGGTTCTCTTACAAAGTCTTCATGGCAGCAATTGCATTTAGAATGCATGGTTGTCATTGTGGAGAACTTGTAAGGATTTGGCTCAATGAATAGTTTTCCTTGATGACACTTCGGGCATCTGAAGGTTAGGATTGGGTAGAGTTTTGAGGATTTGAATGCCATGGGGCAAAAGTAGAGATTGGGGGTGATGAAATAATATGACTTAAGTCACAAACTTCCGAATTTGTTGATTGTTCGCTATTATACCCAACGATATTTGATCACACACAAAATAAAAAGTGTCATCCACAAAGTCTGCGAAAATCTATCATTTCCATTAACTAGATTAGCTCCAACATTAAACATGAGCTAATGAACTTCAAAGATTTCTTAACGAAATTTCCAGATGAAGAGTCTTGTCAAAACTTCATTAAAGCGAAAAGGGAAGCTGACGGAATTTCTTGCAGAAAATGTGGTTGCAAAAACCATTACTGGAGAAAAAAAACAAAAGTTTGGCAATGCAAGAAGTGCGATTACAGAACATCACTCAAAGTGGGGACGGTTATGGAAAATAGCAATCTTGACATTCGGACATGGATGTGCGCCTTTTTTCTGTCCACTCATACTAAAAAGAGCTATTCGACCTGCGAAATGAAGAGGCTTCTCGGAATGAGTAGATTTGAAACAGTGTGGTACTTAATGCACAGAATTAGACAATTCATGTCGCATGAAAACAAAAAATTATTCGAATGTGGCGCTTTTGATCATCGGCCTAAACTCTATATGAAAATCCCTGTTCGGCGCAGAATCAAAAAAGATGACACACCATATATTGAAGTATTCATAAACCCTGAATCTAAAACATCGTCCTTACTTAGAGGTTCTTCAGACCTGATGTTGATGATTGCCGCTTCGGGAGATGTTCTGAAAGAACCTGAAATGGACCTGAAAAAGAAAAACCGATATCCAGCAATCATCAAGGACCGGCAACGGGACTATGACTTCAAAATACCCGAACATGAAAAATCCAATTATTTGCCCGCCTGGACGCTTGCTATGTTTCAAAACTTGAAAGCAGTTTTGAAAGGTATTCATCATTTAGTTGACCAAAAATACATCCAGCTTTACATTGATGAATTCAGTTACAAATACAACTCTAGGATGTACGACAACCCCTTTGAAAGCTTCTTAAATTCAGTATTTCGACGATTTGGGTAAAATACCGAACAATCAAATTATGGGCACAAAAAAAAGTCCGCGC
>JANRAA010000064.1:0-2194 GCA_030728235.1 Flavobacteriales bacterium | reverse complement strand
TTATAGAACTTCAAATGAAACATCCTACAGCGCCTTCAACGTCCCCGCCCCTTTTAAAGTTTCAATTTTCTTCAAAAAAATTATCCTCACCCTAAAAAATCTTTCAAATTCCCCGCCCCTCTTAGCCTAACACCCCGGTCTGTATGCTCAACAACACAGCATTCGTGCTCCGAATCGTGCTCCAAAAACAAAATATAATCCCGATCCGCTGCCTCATTCAAAAACTTCCCTTTCTCATCCAATGTAAGCAACGGTCGTGTGTCATAACCCATCACATAAGGCAATGGTATATGACCCACACTTGGCAACAAATCTGCCATGAAAACAATGGTCCTCCCGCTAACTTCTATCTTCGGTAACATCTGACTCTCTGTATGTCCGTCCATGAAATAAACGTCAATACCAGGAAATACAGACTTGGTTTCTGTGCCCTCTCGGTCGATAAACTTCAGTTGTCCACTGTCTGCTATCGGTCGAATATTCTCACTCAAAAAAGATGCTTTCTCCCGAGCATTCGGCTTGGTTGCCCATTCCCAATGTCGCTCACAACTCCAAAAATGTGCGTTCTTAAATGTTGGCTCGAAATGATCTTTGCCGCTTAATCGCCCAATCGCCCCGCCGCAATGATCAAAATGCAAATGGGTTAAAAAGACGTCGGTAATGTCATCCCTATGAAATCCTAGCTTGTTCAACGACTTATCCAAACTGTCTTCTCCATGAAGATGAAAATGACTAAAAAATTTCTCGTCCTGCTTGTCGCCAATGCCACAGTCTACCAATATCAATCGATCTTGATCTTCTATTAACAATGACCGCATAGCCCATGTACACATGTTATTAGAATCGGCTGGATTGGTACGCTGCCAAAGCGATTTGGGAACTACCCCAAACATGGCTCCGCCGTCTAATTTGAAATTCCCTGTGGGTACCGAATGTAATTTCATATCGCAATTTGCAGTTTTTGGGTAAACTTGATGCTTCCTCAATGCCCAAATATAACCGCTAACACCTTGCAATTCGTTACATTTGCGCTTTTCAATTTATCGGAAATGAATCTTTCTGAACTTTCTGCGATATCTCCTATCGATGGCCGTTACCGAAATAAAACGGCTGAACTAGCTCCCTATTTGTCTGAATACGGACTGATTAAATACCGCGTGCAGGTTGAAGTAGAATACTTTATAGCGCTTTGTGAATTGCCACTGCCGCAACTTGCAGACTTCCCCTCTGCAAAGAAAGATGATCTGCGTAAAGTTTATCTGAATTTCTCTGAAATCGATGCTCTAGAAATCAAAGAGACTGAGAAAACTACGAACCATGACGTTAAAGCGGTAGAATACTTCCTCAAAAAGCAATTGGACAATTTAGGATTGTCTAAATATGGGGAATTCATCCACTTTGGATTGACGTCGCAAGACATTAACAACACCGCTGTTCCTCTTTCACTGAAAGATGCTCTTGATGTAACATACTACCCCGCGATAAATCAGGTAATTCAGCAAATCCATGCACTATCTGTGGATTTTGAAGATGTGCCAATGTTGGCGAGAACTCACGGACAACCAGCATCTCCTACCCGACTAGGTAAAGAATTTAAGGTTTTTGAAGAACGTCTTATAAAACAACTCAATACGCTTAAATCTGTACCGCATAGTGCGAAATTTGGAGGCGCAACAGGAAACTTCAACGCTCACCATGTCGCATACCCAAACATTAATTGGGCTGAGTTCGGAAACGCTTTCGTAAATAATACGCTGGGTCTTGATCGCTCGCAAACAACCACGCAAATAGAGCATTATGATAACATGGCTGCGCTGTGTGATGGACTAAAACGAATCAATACCATTCTTGTCGACTTGAACAGAGATATGTGGACGTATATCTCTATGGACTACTTCAAACAAAAAATTAAAGAAGGTGAAATCGGTTCTTCTGCCATGCCGCACAAGGTGAACCCAATCGATTTCGAAAATAGTGAGGGTAACTTAGGAGTGGCGAATGCAATGCTAGAACACTTGGCCGCTAAACTGCCTGTGTCTCGCCTGCAACGCGACCTTACCGATAGCACTGTCCTCAGAAACATTGGAGTTCCTGT
The DNA here is from genome assembly GCA_030728235.1 of Flavobacteriales bacterium. Lineage (GTDB taxonomy): Bacteria > Bacteroidota > Bacteroidia > Flavobacteriales_D > Sanyastnellaceae > RI-182. The sequence goes on along the minus strand of JANRAA010000064.1, from coordinate 99 downwards.
GGCTCACACGCTAATCGCCATCGCTTCAACGGCGAAGGGTCTCGGAAAACTGCTTCTCAACAAACCTGCTTTGGAACGCGATCTAGAAGCGAACTGGGC
>JANRAA010000063.1 GCA_030728235.1 Flavobacteriales bacterium | reverse complement strand
TTGTTGGGAGCGACCACTGCTGCAGACGGGCAGTGGCGATTTGACCAGTCAGACAGCGTTCCATATCGATTTAAGGCTGCCATTATAGAATTTGAAGACCGGCATTTTGAAGATCACTTCGGAGTTCATTTACCGAGTATGGTCAGGGCGATGCAGCAAAACATCGCTGAAAAACGCATCGTTTCAGGAGGCAGCACCATATCGATGCAGGTAGTTCGACTCAGCCGAAACAATCCTTCCCGTTCCATCTTTGAGAAAACAACAGAGATGATTCGCGCGCTGCGTTTGGAAAGCACATACAGCAAAGATGAAATCTTGATGATGTACGCCACATACGCGCCGATGGGAGGAAATGTGGTGGGTATAGAAGCTGCATCTTGGCGATATTTCGGGCGTGACCCACATTCACTCAGTTGGGCTGAGGCAGCTACGCTAGCCGTCTTACCCAATGCGCCGTCTCTTATTTTCCCAGGCAAAAATCAGGAACGACTGATCGAAAAAAGAAATCGATTGCTAAAGCGCTTGTTCGAAAACAACACCATCGACGAAGTCACCTATGCACTCAGTATTGAAGAACCCGTGCCAGGCAAACCGCGCAGACTGCCACAGCTCGCACCACATCTCCTCGAAGACATCCGGCGCTCAGCCGACTTGAAAAGAGTTATCACAACCATCGACCTTCAAACACAAGAACGAGCGATAGAAATTGTTGAACGCTACCATCAGGAGTACGAGAAAAACCTCGTCCACAACGCAGCTGCGCTAATAATAGACGTCGAAACTGGCAATATCCTTTCTTACATCGGAAACACAAAAGGCACAGATCCAGCCAATGGACATTTCGTAGACATCACCAATGCACCGAGAAGTTCGGGAAGTATTTTGAAACCGTTTTTGTACGCCGCCATGCTTCACGACGGACAGTTAGCGCCCAAAGAATCGGTGTTTGACACCCCCGTGAATTTCGGAGGTTTTTCGCCACAAAATTTCGATAAAAGTTTTAGAGGCGCCATTTCGGCGGATGTTGCACTCGCGCGTTCATTGAATATTCCAGCCGTTAATATGCTGCGTAAACATGGCATTGCACCTTTTCATCAGCGACTCAAAAAGTTGGGGTTCGGACAATTGAATGAAGCATCCAATCACTATGGATTGTCGCTGGTGCTTGGCGGCGGTGAGGTAACTTTGAAAGAATTGGCAGGCGCCTATCGCTACATGGCGAAGACACTCATTGATTTCCAAACTTACAACGGACAATACACGCAAGAGGCAGATGTTACAGTGCACCCGATCAGCCGACATCAGCCTGCAGGTTCGTTAACTGACCACCCGCCAATTTTTTCTGCTGGAGCTATATACGAAACCTTCAACGCCTTGGAGTCTGTTGTTCGTCCGCAAAGCGAAACAGGCTGGGAGTTCCTTTCCTCTGCTCGCAGGATTGCATGGAAGACAGGCACCTCCTATGGATTTCGGGATGCATGGGCCGTAGGAGCTACGCCCGATTACATCGTAGCCGTGTGGATTGGAAACGGAGACGGCGTTGGACGTCCAGGAGTGATAGGCACCCAAGCGGCGGCACCCCTCCTATTTGAACTGTTCGATATACTTCCTGAAACCCGATGGTTCAACAAACCATACGACGACTATTCGGAAAGCGCAATGTGCAGAGAGAGTGGCATGCGTGCGTCAAGATGGTGCACTGCAGTTGACAGCATTGAGATACCTACCACCTGTTTAAAATCAGAAACATGTGGTTTTCATAAGCAAACATTCGTCGACCGAGAGCGCCTTCATCGAGTAGATCGCACCTGTTATGACGCACCGCAAGAAGCCGTGTTCTTCGAGTTACCGAACCTCGCTGCCTGGTATTACAAGAACCACCACCCCGAATACCAACAAGTACCACCATGGCTAGACGGGTGTGTGGAAACAGATACCCAAAGCAATATTGATATCCTACGCCCACTACAAAACAGCAAAATCCGCATCACACGCGACCTCAACGGCGACCAACAACCACTCGTTCTGGAGGCTGTATTGCGATCGAGCGACGGCACATTGCATTGGCACATTGACGACATATATATAGGTAACACACACCATTTGCATCGCCTGCAATACCCTATTCAGCCTGGCAAACACACCCTTGTTGTTTTAGACGAAGACGGAAATCAGACTATTCATCACTTTGAAGTTTTGGGAGACCAGTAAAAATTCTAATTTTTGCTTAACCTTTTTTAACCTGATGAGTAGAAAGGACAGACTACCTTTAAATGGTCTGATCATTGCTCAGCGAGCAACAAATAAAAACGAATGAAATATTCCTTCCTGAAAGGCGCCCTTGCCACACTCACATTAATCATTTCTACCGGGGCCATTGGTCAAAACACCGACCCAAAAGCAACTGTTGAAAAATTCAACACCCTACTTTACTACATTGAACGTATGTACGTTGACTCAGTGAACAGCGAAGAGCTCGTTGAGCACGCCATCGTGCACATGCTTGAAGAGCTTGATCCACACTCAGTGTACATCAGTAAAGAAGAGCTTGCTGCTGCCAATGAACCCTTGCAGGGGAATTTTGAAGGCATCGGAGTGCAATTCAACATTTTGAAAGACACCATTTTCGTAGTTGCGACAATTGCTGGCGGACCATCGGAAAAACTCGGCATCATGGCTGGGGATAAGATCATCAATGTTGACGGTAAGCCTGTGGCTGGAATTGGCATCAACAACCAAGATGTTATGGGTTTACTCAAAGGCCCAAAGGGGACAACCGTGAAAGTTGAAATCAAACGAGGTGGTGTTAAAAGGCTGCTGGATTTCGATATCGTTCGTGACAAAATCCCGATTTACTCTGTTGACGCCTCTTACATGATCGACGATCAAATAGGATATGTCAAAGTAAATCGGTTCGCAAAAACCACCATGGTAGAGCTACGAGAAGCACTTGTAAAATTGAAATCTCAAGGGATGAATAGTCTTGTGCTCGATCTTCAAGGAAATGGCGGCGGATTGCTCAGCACGGCCATTGAAATGGCTGATGAGTTTTTATCAGACAACCGCTTGTTGGTTTATACAGAAGGTAGATCTTTTCCGAAAGATGAGACTTACTCGCGTAGACAAGGACTTTTTGAAAAAGGGCGATTGGTTGTATTGATTGATGAAGGATCCGCTTCAGCGAGTGAAATCGTTTCAGGCGCCATTCAAGATTGGGATCGAGGATTAATTGTTGGCCGCAGGTCATTTGGAAAAGGACTTGTGCAACGACCAGTGGAATTGCCTGACGGATCAGCCGTGAGACTCACCGTTCAAAAATACTATACCCCATCTGGACGGTGCATTCAGAAACCTTATGACGATGGCATTGAGGCATACCAAAAAGAGAAATACGAGCGATTTGAAACAGGCGAACTATTGAGCTTAGAGAAGCTTGATCTTCCTGATTCGCTGAAATTTACGACCAACATTCAAAAACGCACCGTTTACGGTGGTGGCGGTATTTTACCAGACATCTTCGTTCCGATCGACACAACGTATTCTAGCGAATACTTTAACGATATGTTAAGGAAAGGTGCGATGAATCAATATGCACTAACTTGGGTCGACCAAAACAGAGACATGCTTTCATCGAAGTATAAAAGCTCGGATGAATTCGTGAAAAACTTTGAAGTCTCACGCGACATCACAGATGGATTGGTTAAATATGTTGAGAAAGAAGGAATACCATTCGTTAAAGAAGATTGGGATCGCTCATTCGAAGCTGTATCGATTCGCATGAAAGCTTTGATCGGAAGAAACTTATACGACTATAACGTGTTTTACGAGGTAGTGAATAAACTTAGTCCGGCATATATGAAAGCCATCAATGTATTGCACGACGGCACTTTTGAAAAAGCGAAGCTTGCCCATGCAGACTTTAAGAATTGACATGATATTTAATACCTTTGTAACACCATTGAAATTGATAAAACCATGAGTAACGGAATGAAAGTAGGATTACTAGCAGTAATCGCAGCGTTTTTAGGCGTCATCGCGTACAAGATGTACAGTGGAGGTGGCGAAGAGGTCATTTCTAAGCCAATAGGCACAGAAGTGAGTGCAGTGAATCAAACTGCTGCAGTGGCTCAGCCATCAGATCGCTCTAATCCAATTGAAGGAAAGACGCCGCAAGAGCCGTCAAAATCTTCGAGCTTGCCGGCAACATCTATGTCGTTTTCAGAATACGAGTGGGACTTTGGCACCATCAACGAAGGTGATAAAGTTGAGCACGTCTTCAAATTCACCAACACAGGAACTGAGCCTTTGATTCTTGAGAATTGCAAAGGATCTTGCGGATGTACTGTTCCTCAGTGTCCGAAAGAACCAATTCCTCCAGGCGGAAAAGGTGAAATCCAAGTAGCGTTCAACTCTCAGGGTAAGAAAAATGCGCAGACCAAGCAGGTTACTGTTACTGCGAACACCTCTCCAGAGCAAACGATTTTGAAGATCAAAGCGCAGGTAACTCCAGCAGAAACTGCACAGTGAGAATAACCGGCACATCATATTTTAAAGGCCTCATTTGGGGCCTTTTTTCATTGCTCACAATTGGCAATGTCGTAGGTCAAAAAAAACTGCCTTTCAAAAAAGGAGAGATACTCAATTATGAGCTTGTTTACCAATGGGGATTCATTTGGGTAGAGGCCGGTATGGCTACATTCTCGGTTTCAGATACCGTTGCTGGTGGGCAAACGTATTTTAAGTTCAAGGGGTACGGACAATCGTACACCCATTGGGATTGGTTTTACAAAGTGAGATCAACGTATGAATCGTATGCCGATGCGAACCTTCAATCGAAGCGATTTCGGAGATACGGACAAGAAGGCAGCCGCCAATACAACCGCGACTATCATGTAAAATCTGATTCGATATATTACAAAATCGCAGACGAAAAAAAAGAAACCACACACGGCACCTTACCAACGATGAAGGACGCGTTTGATGTCATCACAGCGATTTATCACTGCCGGACGCTTGACTTTAGCACGATGACCAACGAGAGTAAAATACCACTTACTTTCTATCTCGACGGCGCCTATCACCCATCCTACCTGCGGTACAAAGGAAAAACAATCTGGAAAGATCCGCGAGACGATAAAGAATACGTGTGTTATTTATTCAAGCCAGCGCTCATAGAAGGAACCATTTTCAAAGCTGGGGAGAACATGGAAGTGTATGTTACCGCTGATGCTCGCCGCATTCCCATTTACATTGAAACAGAGTTAAGCGTTGGAAAAGCCCGCATCTTCTTGATGTGAAATGGTAAAAAAATAGACGCGGACATGTACCTGGGTTAAAGTATCCGCCGAAACGAAGAATAATCACAGTCGATACCGACTTAAAGACAGTCGGCTCGTCTACTTCAAAGCATTGATCGCATTCATCAATTGATCAGCCGTTTGAAATCCCGCAGCGCGCCATTCCACCGCACCGCGACGAAAAATCATCACCGTAGGTATGCTGCGAATTTGGTACGCTTGGGCTACAGCCGGATTTTTGTCGACATCAATTTTTAAAACACGAGCACGGTCTTCTACCATTCCACTGAATTTCTTCAATTCAGGAGCCATGGCTTTGCACGGGCCGCACCATTCTGCGAAGAAATCAATCAGCACAGGAGTATCTGAGTTTATCAGATCTTTAAACGATTCTTTTGCCATAGTTCAAATATAAGAACCACCCACCAAAATGCTCCTTCCGATCTGTGAAACATCTTCGATGGGTGGTTCGACGCCAAAAACTAAAAAACTACGCCATCTCAACCATTGGTTGACCGGCTTTTACCAAACCATCATATCCCCCTTCAATATTCACCACTTCTACCCCATTCTTCGCGAGCACAGAGGCTGCAATAACTGAACGGTAGCCACCTTGACAGTGGATATAGAAAGGTTTTTTAGGGAAATCTTGCATGCGCGAATAGATGAAGTCAAGCGGAATGTTCCGTGCTTCGTCTACGTGCGCTACATTGAATTCTGAAGTTCTGCGGACATCAACAACAGGCATTTTGTGCGCATCGTTAATAAAAGCTTGCGGTGTCACCGATTTTATGGTCGCAACCTCTTTTCCGCTGTTCTTCCATGCTTCAACCCCACCTTTCAAGTAACCTTGAACGTTGTCGTATCCAACACGTGCCAATCGCACAACCGCCTCATCAACCATATTTTCATCAACCACCAAGTAGATTGGTGCTTTGATATCGGTTAAAATGATGCCCACCCAAGGAGCGAAGTCGCCTGATATTCCAATTGAGAATGCGCCGGGAATAAATCCTTTCACGAAAGTATTTGCGTCGCGTGCATCTAAAATCACAGCATCATCATGGGCCGATCCTGCAGCGAATTCTTCGACCGAAAGCGCTTTCGACCCGCGTTCTTGAATCTCTTTGATGCTTTCATACCCAAACTTGTTCATCGCGGCATTTTTCGGGAAATAGCTCGGAGGAGCTAGCAAACCATCAGTCACCTCTTTGATGAACTCGTCACGCGTCATGTTTGCACGCAAAGCATAGTTTGTTGCTTTCTGATTACCGAGCGTATCTACCGTATCCGACGACATCGCCTTTCCGCAAGCAGATCCTTGTCCGTGCCCCGGATAAACAATCAAATCATCCGACAGCACCATGATTTTCTCTCTCAGCGAATCGAAGAGCAGACCCGCCAATTCTTCACGCGTCATGTTTGCCGCTTTTTGGGCAAGGTCAGGACGACCAACGTCACCTAAAAACAAAGTATCACCTGTAAACAAAGCCTGATCTTTACCATCTGCATCGCGCAAAAGGAAAGTCGACGACTCCATGGTATGTCCGGGAGTGTGCAACACTGCTACCGAAAGATCTCCCACCTTGAAAACTTCGTTGTCTTTGGCTACATAAGCATCAAAAGAAGGAACCGCAGTTGGACCGTAAACGATCGTTGCTCCCGTCTCTTTTGCTAAGTCGATGTGACCACTTACAAAATCCGCATGGAAATGCGTTTCGAAAATGTATTTGATCTTCACACCATTTTCTGCTGCCAGTTTGATATACGGTTCTGTTTCGCGCAGCGGGTCGATTACTGCGGCTTCTCCGTTGGAGCTTATAAAGTAGGCACCTTGTGCCAAGCACTTTGTGTACAGTTGTGTAACTTGCATAATGTGACGTTTTTAACGGCTCACCAATGCTCAGAACAAGTCGGCGACATCGTCGTATCCACCGAGGTTCGTTACATTGTTAAATCCGTGTGATTTAAGAAATGAGGTTGCTTGTCCGCTGCGGGCTCCCGAGCGGCAGTACAAATAATAATGTTTCGAAGGATCGAGTGATTTCACCTTGCTGTGCATCTCTCCGCCCAGCCAATCGGCAGTAATCGCTCCTTTAACCATTCCTGAAGCGCGCTCAGAAGCAGTTCTACAATCGATAACGATGCCCGAATTTTCTAGAATTTCATTCTTAAGTTCAGGACTTGCTGTTTTTTTTCTTCCGAAGAACATAGTTGTAATCTTTTCTACAAAGTTCAACTATGAGGTTCGGGCTATCTGTACCTTTGGTCACCAAGGAAACTGATCTTGGTCAAGATTCAGTTTTTCAATTGAGTTTCTGTGCAATGCCACGTATCCATTTTGCTCTAACTTCTTGAGCAGTCGAGAGATAACCTCTCGCGAAGAGTTCAAATCGTACGCAATGGTTTGGTGAGTGGTGTTGAGAATGTTCGTCTCGAAAGCATCAAACTGGCGCTTCAAATAGAAGATCAGTTTCTCATCCATAGAGCGAAATGCCACTTGATCAATCACTACCAGCAGCTCTTCAAATCGAGAACGGTAGGTTTCAAGCACAAAGTAGTACCACGATTTGTATTGAAGCATTAGCTCGTCC
>JANRAA010000062.1:5686-7894 GCA_030728235.1 Flavobacteriales bacterium | reverse complement strand
TTTCTGTTCCGCCGTAGATGCCCCGGTTACCGCGATCTTCTGCTCAACGATTCCTGAATTTGGTTTCGGACCGCTCGGCAAAAAGGCTCACGTGGTGCAAACGCCAGAAAAATTGGCTTGTCGGCCTTGTGGCTTGCATGGCTACAAAGCTTGTCCGCAAAAGCACTTCGCCTGCGCAAAAGGCATCCTCATTCGCGACCTTCTCACGCCGTTGAATCATGAGTGAGTTTCGTATAAAAACCGAAATCCCGAGGCTCGACGTTGCCCTCAACCACAAGACAGTGGTGGGATGTGTAGGTTCTTGCTTCGCACAAGAAATAGGGACAAGGATGCGCGAAGGCGGCTTCGAAGTGGGGGTCAATCCTCATGGCATTTTGTTCAACCCCATCTCGATTTTACATTATTTCCAAATGCTTTCTGGCGTGCGTACAGCACGGATGTTGAAGTCAGAGAAGGGTTGGTTGTCGCTCGATCATCACGGCATGCTGGCGAGTGATAGTGAGGCTGAATTGAGTGAGAAAATCACGGTGCTAAACAATGTCGCCAATGGCATCTTCGCTCGCACGGATGTCTTCTTAATAACGCTCGGCACTGCGCATGTTTGGCAATGGAATGACGACAGCACTGTTGTCGCCAACTGCCATAAAATACCTGCTAATCATTTTACACGTCGGTTGGCTTCGATAGAAGAAATAGTAAAGGCATTGCAAGACTGTATGGACTTGTTCCCAACCGCGAGGTTTGTCTTTACCGTTAGTCCGATTCGCTACACCCGCGACACGCTCGTTGGCAGTAACCGATCGAAAGCCCGACTTTTAGAAGCAGTGCACACGGTTGTTGAATCTTCTTCAAAGGCTTTTTACTTTCCAGCTTATGAAATTGTGGTCGACGAGCTGAGAGATTATCGCTTTTACAAAGACGACATGGTGCATCCTACTGATCTAGCAGTGGAGTATGTGTATCAGCAGTTTTTATCGTCTGTGGGAGATACTCAAACGTTAGGCGTTGCCTCCGACATCCGACGTTTAAGTCGTGCAATGCATCACCGAGGATTGACCAGTTTAACATCCGCCGCTGAGGCGCAAGAAAAGGCGAAATTGGAGATTGCTCGGAAGATAGAGGAGGAGCGGAGCAAGCGGTAGGACAAAAAAAAGGGGCCCGGAGGCCCACTTAATATAGGGAAGGTTTTATTATTCGCAAGTAAGGCCAACGCAGATTTCTCCGTTTTGACGATTGCTTACCATTTTGATTGACTGATCAGGTTGAAGCGGTGAAGCGTGAAAATCACCCATGTTACCAGCGTCATTTTTCGCCATGAAATTGATAGAAATCAATTTACCGTTGTTGTCCCATTTGATATCTGTATAGCGGATATCGACACCAACAGCTAGTAACTCAGTACGCATTTCTGCAAGTTCCATGCGCGTCGTTTCTGGGGTAATGGTAGCAGCAATTTTATCATCAGTGATAGAAACTTGTGCCGATGCGCCCATTCCAATTAGGGCAAAGAATGCGAAAGTAAGTAGGTGCTTCATGAATGGGTATTTTGATGCAATATAACGAAACGGTTTAAATCGCTCCAAATATTAGATGCAAGATGAACTAAAAAGGTTGCTTTGGGATTTTTGAAAAGCGAATTATACGTTTAAGTTCGTAAAAAAGCGGTGAATGCTTTCATCCATCCTTATGTAAAGCATATATTTGTCGCACTTTTAAACGATTGTGCACCATGAAATTCGTCGTTGCAAGCGATAAACTCTACAAACATCTGCAAGTATTGAGCGGTGTGTTAAACAATAACAACACCTTGCCGATACTTGATAACTTCCTTTTTGAGCTGGAAGCAGGAAAAGCTACAATTTCAGCGTCAGACCTGGAGACCACCATGACAACGAGTTTGGAGGTTCTAACAGAAGATGCAGGTAGCATTGCTATACCTGCGCGTATTCTGCTCGATACCTTAAAATCGTTCGGTAGCTCGTCTATCCCTTTGAACTTTAAAGTAGAAGAGAAGACTTTGGCTGTTGAAGTAACCAGCGAGCAAGGTAAATACAAGCTGTCTGGAGCAAATGGTTCTGAGTTCCCAAAGGCGCCACCAATTGAAGGTGAAAAGTCTTTTGAAATCGACGGATACATTTTATCTACAGCTATCAACCGTACACTTTTCGCTGCTGGTAACGACGATCTTCGTCCGGTAATGAGTGGTTT
>JANRAA010000062.1:4324-5676 GCA_030728235.1 Flavobacteriales bacterium | reverse complement strand
CTTTGTGGCAACCGATGCTCACCGTTTGGTGCGCTACTCGCGCGCAGATGTGAAAGCTGGTGAAGCTGGTTCATGCATCATACCGCGCAAGCCGTTGAACTTGTTGAAGGGCATTACTACGTCGGCAGAGAGTTTGGTTGAGGTGAAGTACACCGAGAGCAATATTCATTTTGCGTTCGACAACATCCGTTTGATGTGTCGTTTGATCGACGGGAAATACCCGAACTACGAAGCGGTTATTCCAAAAGAGAATCCAAATAAGCTTACCGTGAATCGCGAGCAATTGCTTCAGTCGATTCGTCGTGTGAGCATCTTCGCCAATAAAACAACCCACCAGGTTCGTCTGAAAATCGCGGGCAGTGAACTGCATGTTTCTGCGGAAGACCTTGATTTTTCGAACTCAGCGATTGAACGCATGTCGTGCTCGTACGTTGGAGACGATATGGAGATTGGGTTCAATAGCCGTTTCTTGATGGACATGCTTTCGAACCTTGATGGTTCAGAGGTGGTGATTGAGATGAGCGCTCCGAACAGAGCAGGAATCCTTGTCCCAGCTGAGAAAACGGATGAAGCAGAAGATATCTTAATGCTTGTGATGCCTGTGATGCTGAACAACTAAGATTATTTATCCCATTTGAACGACCCGTCGGTACTGGTGCTTTGCCAAGTCGACGGGTTTTTCTTTTCCCCTTCCGCCACCGGGGTAGCCTGCACTTCTTGTCCGCCCACCAGCTCAGTATACTCTACTTCAAAATCATCGTCGTTCTGCGGGTCACTTTCCCAATCGTATACTTTGCGCTGTGGACCTTTGTTTTTGTAAGCAAGGGCCAATACAAGTCCCATCACACCCCCTGCGAGGTGTCCTTCCCAAGATATGTGCTTGTCGATAGGCAATACCCACCACACCATGCTACCATATAAAAAAGCAACAGCCAAGGCGACGCGCAGCAATGCCGGATTCTTTCTGATCAAGCCGCTGAAGAAGATAAATGCTGCAATTCCGTAGATAACTCCTGATGCTCCGATGTGGTTTCCACTGCCGCCCCACAGCCACAGCAAAATGCCCGACCCGATGTAGAGAAAGCCAAGGACGGGAAAGGCTATTTGACGGTAGAAGAAGATGAGGAAAGCTGAGAGGACAAAAAACGACATCGAATTGCTGCGGATGTGATCAAATCCACCATGTAAAAATGGCATCGAGAGAATGCCTGTTAAACCATTCAATCGGCGCGGATGATTGCCATGGCGAGTTAGCCCCCAGGCAAATTCTTTGTCTAATAAAAAGATCGCCCAAATGGCGAGTAGAAAAGCAAAATTGAATAATAGGATGTCGTATACCTTCTTTTTATCTT
>JANRAA010000062.1:0-4314 GCA_030728235.1 Flavobacteriales bacterium | reverse complement strand
TTGTTAAGTTATTTGAAAAATTGCCGATATTCGGTGACCTTTCCACAAAAGTGCTCGAAATGAAGAAGCTTACCATCCTCCTGTTTTTCACTGTTTCGGTTACTGCCACTGCATTTGCCGGTAACGAGGTCGACCCGAAAGAGCCAGAACCTAAGCACAGCCAGCAATATACATTTTCTCTGACGAAAGCCTATTTCGCCTTGTTTAACCTTTTTACCATCGAACCTTCAGTGGAGGATACTTCACGCAAAGATGTCCGAAAGCCGAAACCAAAGGCGAAGGTAGAAGATGACTTTTTGTTTTTTCCAATAGGGATGTAGCCTTTCAGGTGCAAGAAATTGACATTACATCTCGTAGCGTTACCTTTACCGCATGAAGGTCAACCGTTTCAACACAGGTTTTATTCCTGCTTCTCAACTCGTACTTCGTCCTGACAACAGTGTCTACCACCTTGGTGTTAAAGGCAGTGATATCGCCGATACGGTGCTCGTGGTTGGCGATCCGGATCGTGTGCCATTGGTCAGCAGTAGGTTTGATTTTATCGATCGGAAAATCAGCGGACGAGAATTTGTAATTCACACAGGTGTTTATAAGAGTAAGCCGGTAACTGTTTTGTCGACGGGTATAGGTGTCGACAACATCGACATTGTGATCAATGAATTGGATGCCGCTGTGAATGTCGACCCCATCACCCGACAAGTCAACGATCAACTGCGAACCTTGAATATCATTCGCCTAGGAACCTGCGGCGCGCTGCGCGAAGATGTCCCAATTGGAACTGTTGTTGCCTCGAAGTTCGCTGTAGGTTACGACGGCGTGCCATGGCATTATGGTGGTGAAATGACGGCACGTGAAGCCGAGGTTGCTGCGCGTTTTGAATCGGCGACAAATTGGCCAGATTTGTTCGCAAAAGCGTATTGCGCTCAGTGCGATGATGAGTTGATGCAACGAATCGGACATGATTTCGAGCACGGGATAACGTTCACCGCAAATGGATTTTATGGTCCACAAAATAGAAGTGTGCGCTTGCCATTGAGAGATGAGGGCATGATGGATAAACTGCGCACAATCGAGTGCCATGGCTACCGTGCGACGAATTTTGAGATGGAATGTGCAGGTATTTATGCGCTAGCATCGATGCTCGGACACAAAGCGTTGACCTGTTGTGTTGTACTCGCAAACAGATACGCGGAACAATTCACAATCGACCCTGAAAAAGAGGTGAATCGATTGATTGACGCGGTTTTGGAGCGATTGTAACACACTAGTATGGAAAAGTCCAACGGGCGACCTTCCTGCACCCTCATGCTGTGACTATTTTTGGAATGCAGCAATCACAGGCTGTGTTATAATCATGAGTTCATCAGAATTATCTGCACTTATTACACTGATCGAAGATCCAGATGAAAGCATATTTCATCATGTGAAAAACGAATTGGTGGCTCGGGGAAGGGAAGTGATTCCAGAATTGGAGCAATATTGGGAATACAACCGCTTTGGTACGCTGTTTCAACAACGTGTCGAAGAGTTGATTCACAACATCCAATTTAACCTTGTGGGCGCGAGCTTGAAAGAGTGGATGACCTCAGAACACAATGATTTGCTCGAAGGGGCGATCTTGATCAATAAGTACCAATACCCTTCTTTCGACGAAGCAGAGGTGCGTCGCCAAGTTGCGGCCATCCGCCAAGATATTTGGCTCGAACTAAACGATAACCTGACTGCCATTGAACATGTCAACGTGTTCAATCACATTCTTTATAAAGTACACGAGTTTCAAGGCAACAAAGCGAATTATTCAGCTCCGCAAAACAGCTACATCGCTGATGTCCTCAATACCAAAAAAGGAAACTCCCTCAGCCTTGCTGTTATCTACCAAGTGCTGGCAAACAGTCTTGAGATTCCGATTTATGGTGTGAACCTGCCAAACCATTTTTTACTCTGCTACCTCGACGAGAACCGTTTGGGGATGTCGCCAGAAGAAAGTGAAGACAAAGGAATCTTGTTCTACATCAATCCTTTCAACGGAGGCGAGATCATTCACCGCGATGAAATCGATGACTTCTTGTTTCACTTGAACCTGCCTCAAGAGGTGAAGTACTACGAGCCGTGCAAAAATGAAGAGATCATCAGACGAATGATCAATAACTTGATTTTCGCCTACGGTCAACAGAACAAAGAAGAGAAGGTAGCAGAGCTGAAGGCATTGCAAGATATGCTTGCACAACGCTGATTAGCGGACGATCTTTACCAAGGTTCTTAGAATCAATTTCACATCTCCCAGCATCGACTGTGTCTCGACGTATTGAAGCTGCAAAGCCAATTTTTTAGGCAGCACTTCATTGATGTACGCGGCTTCCGCATCCTTGGCGTGCCCAAGAAGAATGTTTTCATCAATAAATTCAAGAGACGCTAAATCGGTAAGGCCGGGGCGCACACTCAGTACTTTTTGCTGCTCAGAATTGTAGAGAGCCACATACTTTGGCACCTCCGGACGTGGCCCAACAAAACTCATGTCGCCAGCCAGAATGTTTATGAATTGCGGCAATTCATCGAGTTTGTATTTGCGCAAAAAATAACCAATTCGCGTGATGCGGGGATCCTTTCCTCCAACGGTGATTTGTCCGCTTTTCTCAGCACCCACACGCATTGACCTAAATTTTATCAATCGGAACTCACGGCTGTTTTTGCCGATGCGCACTTGCTTAAAAAACGGACTTTTACCATCTCCCATGAAAATGAGAATGGCGAAAAGAATGAAGAAAGGTGAAACGAGCAAAATACCAATCAACGCCCAAAAGATGTCGAAAAGTCGCTTCATTGCAAGGTCTCGCGAATAGAGTCGACAACGTTTCTGACGATGCGAGTTACCTGATGGTCGGCCAAACCGAACCAAACAGGCAGTGATATTTCATTTTTGTAAAAAGCGAAAGCGTTCGGATAGTCGTCCATCTTGTACCCGAGATCTTTGTAAAAAGACAGGAGGGGCAAAGGCTGGAAATGAACGTTAACAGCGACACCTTTTTCTTGAATGCGATCGATGAGGGCGTCGCGCTGCTCTTCGCTGCACTGGTTCACCCGTAACATGTAGAGGTGATACGAAGATTCAGAGTCTGCATTCTCAAATGCAGGAGTTTCAACTTCAGGTACGGCTGAAAAAAGCTGGTTGTAAAGTTCACAGGTCCGCTTGCGCCAGCCGAGTGTTTCGTCGTATCTTCTCAGTTCCACCAATCCGATAGCGGCTTGCAAATCGGTCATGTTGCACTTGTAGCCTGCTTCAATCACGTCGTATCTCCAACCACCACCAACGGTTTTCGAAAAAGCATCTTTCGTTTGTCCGTGTAGCGATGAAATGCGCATCCTGTTTCTCACTCCATAATTATCGAACGGAGCAGGAAGGTTGAAGGCCAATGCACCACCTTCAGCGGTAGTTAAATTTTTAACGGCGTGAAACGAATATCCTGTGACATCAGCTTGTGTGCCGATCATTTCACCTTTGTAATTCGCACCAAAAGAATGGGCTGCATCGGCGAGAAAAAGGACACGTCCGAGTAGTTTTTGAATCTCATTCGAAGGAACGAATGCATCCGATTTGTCTTTCAAAATAGCCATGATGCCATCGTAATCTACTGGCATGCCGCCGATGTCTACAGGCAATACGACCTTCGTTTTCGGCGTTATGGCGCTTTCCAATGCTGCGACGTCGATATGACATGTGCCTGGAACAACGTCAACCAACACAGGCGTAGCGCCAACGTGCATTACGATGTTTGCCGTTGCTGCGTATGTGTAAGCAGGTAGAATGACTTCGTCGCCCGGTCCGACGCCGAACCATCGCAAAACGAGCTCGCAAGCGTTCGTCCATGAGTTCAGACAAATAACAGCGCGATCGTGTACATATGCGCTGACTTCAGCTTCGAAAGCACGTAGTTGGGGCCCAGAAGTGATCCATCCAGAGCGCAATACATCTGTAACAGCTTGAATGGTAACCTCGTCTATGCGAGGTGGTGAAAAAGGTATACGATCGTCTGCCATAAAGCAAAAGTACCTAGTATATTTGATGGAGACGATTTGTACCTTTGAAAAAAATGCATCTATGTGGCAGGAAATAGATAATAAGTTGGTGAGGGAATTTAGATTTCGTGATTTCGAGGAGGCATTCACTTTTATGACGAGGGTAGCCTTCATTGCTCACAAGCAGAATCACCACCCCTCATGGTCGAACGTATATAACTATGTGCGCCTCGAGTTGAGCACGCATGAAGCCGGACATATTGTAACAACCAAAGATCGCCAGTTTGCTATGGCTGTAGA
>JANRAA010000061.1 GCA_030728235.1 Flavobacteriales bacterium | reverse complement strand
TAGTATTGCTTGCGATAGGCGACAATGAAGATGTCGGCTTCGTCTAAAACGTTATGGTAAGCAGCCTTTTCTATGGCGCCAAGCAAATAACAGTTCGATCGCTGCTTCAACTCGTCTATAAAAGCCAAGCTGTCTGCATCTAAGTGATTGTTCATGTTGTCGATGCTGTAGCTGCCAACAAAAATAAAATCGGCGTCAGGATATTGATCCACTGCACTCAGAACCAATTCTCTGTTCAGATATCTAATGAGTAAATTTCCGGTGTAAGTAACGCGCGGTCGTCTGGTTTTTCCGTGCGTCGGTTTCCGATCCCAAAGATTTACTCCATGTCCGATGTTGTAACTCTTGGGGTTGCAATTACTCATTTTCGCGACTATGAACTTTGTCGTTCCCAAACACAATTGCGATGTGCTCGCGGCCACACAAAGGTTGAAATCCATGGTGAGGTCAACAACGTGGTGCAGTGATGTGACATAGGTCTTCCACACATCGAGTTCAAACAGTCTGCTGTTGTCGAACGACCAAATCACGTCTGGACGGGTGCCTGTCTTCTTTTGAATACGACGAAAATCGCGTTCGATGAGGTGCCTGCGGAGAAAACGTGGAAAAAAGCGCAATCCAGGCAAACTGATGAACGAGAATGCAGAGATGCTCTGTGAAACTTCGCGCAATGGGTTTTTTGCTTGTGGCGGTTCTATGAATACGATTTCGTTGTCACGGCGAGCCAGCTCCAAGGCATAATGGTGCTTTGAAACTTTTTGCGTCCCCCATGCTTCGGGCGAGATGATCCAGATGGTAAGGTTCTCGAACTTCATTTGCCTTCGAACTTAGTGCTTTTTACTATTCTCTCGTCGCATTTTGGTCGTGCTTTCTTTTTTCTCGCCTTTGATGAGTACTTTAGGAACCTATTTTCGAATTATGAAGCATCTCTTTTCCTCGGTTTTGTTCTTTATCTCTTTCTTCGCTGCTGCGCAGGATGTTGATCTTTCTTTATTTAAGGGCATGAACATGCGCTATATTGGTCCGGGAACAATGTCGGGCAGGGTCACAGCAATCGATGTGGTGCGCGATAATCCTGAGACCATTTTTGCAGGTACAGCCAGCGGTGGTGTATGGAAGAGTGTTTCTGGTGGAATCTCTTGGAAGCCTGTATTCGATGATATGCCAACGCAGTCGATAGGTGCTTTAACAATAGCACCATCTAACCCTGATGTTATTTATGCGGGCACTGGAGAAGGAAATCCACGCAACTCTCATTCGAGTGGGGCTGGGGTGTTCAAAAGTGTCGACGGTGGCGAGACTTGGTCGTTCATGGGATTGGCTGAAACGAAAACGATTCACCGCATCGTGGTTCACAAAAACAATCCTGATTTGGTGTGGGTTGCAGCCATGGGCAGTGTTTGGGGAAAGAATGCCGAACGTGGGGTGTATGCCTCAAAAGATGGGGGTAAGACATGGACGAAATCTCTTTATATCAATGACCAAACTGGATGCGCCGATTTGGTTGTGGATCCGCGAAATCCAAACAAAATGTTCGCTGCAATGTGGGAGTATGGTCGCAAGCCATGGACGTTCAATTCGGGTGGATTGAGCAGCGGTTTGTATGTGACATACAATGGCGGTGAATCGTGGAAAGAATTGGATGAGGACGCGGGTCTTCCTGATTCTGAGTTGGGTAGAATTGGTTTGGCAATCGCTCATTCAAATCCAGATGTGGTGTACGCGCTGGTAGAAAGTAAAAAAACGGCTTTGTATCGTTCTGATGATGGTGGTAAAAACTGGAAATCGGTGGCAACCAAAAACATTGGGAACCGTCCGTTCTACTATGCCGATATCTTTGTAGATCCTAGCGATGAGAATACGCTTTTTAACCTCTACTCGGTTGTTACAAAAAGCATCGATGGTGGAAAAAACTTTGAAGTAATCTTGCCCTATTACGGGGTACACCCCGATCACCATGCATTCTATATTCACCCCGATAATCCTGATTTTATTGTGAATGGAAACGATGGTGGACTGAACATCTCTCGCGATGGTGGCGATAATTGGGAGTTCATTTCGAACTTACCTGTAGGTCAGTTCTATCACGTGAATGTCGACCTTCAAACACCTTATAATGTCTACGGTGGTTTGCAAGACAATGGCTCGTGGAAAGGTCCTGGTTTTGTGTGGCAAAACGATGGTATTCGAAATGAGAATTGGCAAGAAATATCTTTCGGAGATGGATTTGACGTTGTTCCTGATGCCGACAATCCCGACTACGCTTATGCAATGTATCAAGGTGGAAATGTGAACCACATCAACATGAAAACGGGTGCAATGCGTTTTGTTCAACCGGTTTCTACTGATACAGTGCCGCTGCGCTTCAATTGGAATGCAGCCATAGCTGCCAATCCTCACAATCCGAAAAGCATCTACTTCGGTAGCCAGTTTCTTCATAAATCCAACGATAAAGGGGCGTCTTGGGATGTTATCTCTCCTGATCTCACAACGAACAATCCAGAGAAGCAAAAGCAGGCGAAATCGGGCGGACTAACAATAGATGCTACGCAGGCTGAGAACCACACAACAATAACTTGCATAGCACCGGGTGTCATTAGCCAAAACACGATTTGGGTAGGTTCTGATGACGGTTACATCCATGTGACGTTCGACGGCGGCGCGAACTGGAAACGGGTGTCTGATAACATCAAGGGTTTCCCGAAAGAATGCTACGTAACCCAAATTCACCCGTCGGCCTTCAACGATAAAGAAGCTTTTGTAACGGCAAACAACTACCGATTGAATGATTGGGGAACGTATGTGTATCACACTACCGACGGTGGGGTGAAGTGGACGAGGTTAGCGGGTGATGGGAGTGTGCACGGACATGCACATGCGATTTTACAAGATAACATCGAACCAAATTTGCTGTTTCTGGGAACTGAAGGCGGACTGTTCTTATCGTTTAACAAGGGTAAATCATGGCAGCAATGGAAGCACGATTATCCTTCGGTCTGCACCATCGATATGAAAATCCAACCGGTTGAAGACGATTTGGTGATTGCTACATTTGGTCGGGGTTGTTACATCCTCGATGCCATCGAGCCTTTGAGAAAAGCAGCAAAACTTGATGAGAAATTGGTTGCGTTTAAATCGCCGCCAAGCTATCAGGCAAGCTACATCCGACCGGCAGGGAGCAGGTTTTTAGCCGATCACGTATGGGAAGGTGACAACAAACCTTCGGGTGCTGTGATTCAGTTTTTCTTAGATCCAGAAATGGTTGATACTACGGGTAAAAAGAAGGTGACAGCGCGAATATTTTCGAATACTGGAGACACCCTCAGAACTCTAACTATGTCGCCTGACTCTGGTGTAAATCGCATGGTTTGGTACTTCGATACGAAGGGTGTGGAATGGCCGTCGCGACGCAAGAGAGAGGGCAAAGAGGAGGTTGGCGGCGGCTTTCAAGTGGCGCCGGGGACATACAAAGTAGAGCTCGCGTATGAAAAAATGACAGCTACAACTGAAGTCAATGTGTTCGCTGACCCTCGAACGCTATTGGAAGCAGGTGTTTTCGCGGCTCGTGCTGCTTACCATACTGCTGTCCTCAAAGAAGCTGAAAGGGCTGGCAAATCGTTCAAACAATTGATGGAGGCTAAAGAGGTCATCGATCTTGTAAGGAAACAGGTAGCGATGTTTGCTGATTCAACATATAAGCCTGTTTCGACGATGGCTGACTCGCTTTCGAAAACTATCAAAAAGCTTGAGAACGAGTTTATGCTGCCAGACGACTTTGAAGGATATGACCATGTGACCAAACACGTCAACGATTACCTCTGGGATGCCATGTCTTACGAAGAAGGTGTACCTTCTAAAAATGCAGATCGCGCCTTAGAAATCGCACAATCAGAAGTTGAAGCAATCGTTTCGAAAGTGAACGACTTTTTTGATGGTGAGTGGAAAACGTGGAAGACTTTATGCGATGAAATGGAATGGAAAGTGGTGAAGTCGTTCCCGAAGGTGGATTAAAATTTATATCCAACAAGGATTTCTAACGCGATGTTGCTCATTCCACCATCGTACCATCGCACTTGATTGCCAGAATCAGGTGAAGGGCGAATGGGAATCAGACTCATTGAATACCGAGCCGCAAGGAAAATATTGTCGCCAAAATCCATCTCTGCGCCGATAACTCCGCCGAAATCTATCTTCAACATCTCCGGGTTGACGATGTCGAAGGTTTCGTTATTGAACATTTGAGAATCAGATATGAGGTAGCCAAAATATGGGCCGACAATGATGTCGAATTTCTCAAATGAGAGGTCGGCTAGCACAGGTACGTTGATGTACCGAAAATTGTATCCCCAAGTTTGAAAGTCATTGTTGTCGGGGTCGGCCGGTCGTCGGCTTCCTTTGCCAATGTATCCCATTTCTAGGCGTACGCCGAATTTCTCAGATGGATTTACCTGCACAAAGGCACCTGCTGAAAGTCCAAGTTTATTAAACCCTTGTGCATTGTCTCCATCAACTTGGGTGATTGATCCTCCAGCGAAAACACCACCTTCGAACGTAAGTTGCGCTTGCAGGTTAGAAGCCAAAAGGACAAGAACGAAAACAACGAATTTATTCCACATGGGCTTCCATAACATTCATGATTTCGCCGGTAGCATCGTTGTATACCAATGCAACGACATGTGAGTTTTCAGGAACCCACTCGTTGTTCCATGTATAGGTATAGTCTTTCTGGATTTCATCGCCAGAAAGAGCGTTGTCTGAGAAGTTCAATCCCTCCGGACCACTCACACTGCCGCGCAGCACGTGCTTAAAGTCATAATCAGGCACCACCTCAGGTTCATGACCATACCACAATTGATAATCTACCAAGTTTGATTCTGTAATGAGCAATACCAAATGCGATGATCCAGGAAAATTCTCGTTGAACTGTCCGTTGACGTGAATGTTCAAATGGTTATTATCAGCCTGAAAATTTACAGACATCTGAAGCGCCAGCGGAGAACTGTTGGCCAAAAGTGCGTTTGTTTCAGCAACCCACACTGTTGGGGCAAAGAAATTCCCGACACCGCCCTTTCGATTAACGCGGCCTAGTGGGTTGGCTTGAAAATCAAGTTGATCCCAGAAGTAATTACTTTCTGCATTCGTCCAATCAGTTATGAAAGGTGCGGAAGAAGCATCTGCGAGAGGTCCAGCGTGCACGGCTACGAGAACGACATCACCAGGATGGGCCTCTAGCATTTCATCTGCAATAACACCAGCATCCGGACAATTTCCGCATTTATGAGCAGTGAAGTCTTCAATCAATACATTTTGACTGAAGTCTGTTGCTGCATCAAAGGTTGGAGCAGGTCCGTAAAGATCTGCCCTGTATGAAATGGTAAAAGGAAGCACTGGATCTTCAATCATGTCGCAAGATGCCAGAAAAATCAGCGAGAAAAATAGTATTCGTTTCATCTTAAAAGCTGCTTGTTATTGTAATTTCAAATCCGTTCGAGGCCGGCACGGCGCGACAAACACCACCTACACAGAAAATACCTTCACGGCGCTTTCCATATCCAATGGCGATGCGATTCGCACCATTAATATAACCAAGAGTTCCGAATAAATAGTGCACTCTTCTGTCGTTTATTGGATTTCCATAGTTGTATTGATCCATCACACTCACAAACCAATGCGGTGAATATGAGTACTCCACAAGCACTGTTGCCCAATCACCTTTGTCTTGTTTTGTCGTCAACGCCTGCAGCTCTGTCCGTAGTGAATGATGTGTCGACAGCTTATTTGCAAACTCCAAAACATGGATGTCTGCATATACAATGCCTTTGAAATCAGTTGTTACTGGAGTGGTCAAAGTATTGAATTCCAAATAGTAGTAGGTATACTTTGCTTTGAAATTCTTCGAGAACTTTTTGCTCACTTCAACATTGAAATCACGAACGAATTTTGAGTCGCCAAAGCCGAAGCTGTTGCGCTGATATCCGTCTATAATGCGGTCAATACCCGACAACCCCGTTGTGTCTATATTGTTCGCTGCTGCGAAGTTTACAGTAAGGTTTGTCCCATACTTCCCTCCAAGTGGGGTGTCTTTCGGAATCTTGTAAAACATTTCTGCATTGAATCCTACTTCTCCGTCGATAACGGTAGCATACGGATACAAAGTGGCTGCAAGGTTGTAAGTGTGAACCTTTGTAATCGACGGCATGAAGTTAACTGGCGCATCAAATAGCAGTAAGTTCCGGTCGCTTCTGAAACTTAAATTGTCTACCAGTTTTCCTTGTAAGTTGAAACCAAATCCTTTCTGTGTGTAAGCAATGTTGGCGATGAATCCCTGACCGGGCTTGTATATGTAGCCGTTGTCGGCATTTGGATCGTTTATCTTTCCAACATATTCTCCTAGGAAGGTCCACCCTTTGTAGAAGACATTCAAGCGTGCCGCGTAAGATCCAACGTTGTTAGGTACTTCTAGCACGAGGGTGTCTTTTTCAATCTGGCTTGCTGCTTGATATCGACTTACAAACGAACCGCCAAGTGTAACTTGCAAGTCTTTCTCTCCCCACTTTTCTTTCAATCCATTCAAGTTGATTTCAGCGTCAACAGCGCGTAAAATTCCGTCACCGTTGATAAGGCCGTCGTCGAAATCCAAACGTTGTTTTCCATAAATCCCTTTGATGCGCACGGCATCGATTGGGGTTAAAACAACTCTAAAACCATCAATGGCATTGTCGATTCCGAGATATCTTTCTTCGAAGGATCTGAAGATCAAACCACTTCCAAATTGGTCGTAGAAATTACCAATGGTGATGTCGAATTGTTTGTCGGAGTATCGTGCAAACCGATATCCAATGCCTGTTCCTTTAAACCTGCCTGGGTATCCTAGAAGTGGATTCAAATATGATTCATAGCGCATGCCTGCGGAAAACTTACCTTTTGTATAGATAAGGTTACCCCAAGCATTGAAACCTGTTTTCTCAGGTGGAACCTGCGCACCTATCAGCGAGTCTTCGCTGTAACTTTGCCAGATTATTGAAAAATTACCGGTAATTGAACCGATATCTGTCTTTGTTGAATCCGATTGCTGGCCGAATGATAAGAAGGGCACAACAACTCCTAGTATGAATGCAAGGCGTTTCAAGATACTGCGTTTGGTTGGTTGATCTCTGTAGTAACAAAAAAAGCCGGTACTACCGGCTCAAACTTATTTCTTAAGTTTCTTTAGTTGGTCGTACAACTCTTCTTCGTCTCCGTCTGAATAGTTGTTGTTCTGCCACACGATTTTACCCGAGGCATCAACTAAGAATGTGTGAGGAACATTTATAACCTGCATGGCGCGGGCCAAATCCTTGTTTGAATCAAGAAGAACCAAAT
This sequence comes from Flavobacteriales bacterium, assembly GCA_030728235.1. GTDB lineage: Bacteria > Bacteroidota > Bacteroidia > Flavobacteriales_D > Sanyastnellaceae > RI-182. The sequence continues at coordinate 546 of JANRAA010000061.1, read as the reverse complement.
ATTCCCACTCAACACTGTTAACATATGGAGCAACGCGCGTAACCGTGCGCTGATCGTCGATGCTCACAGCAATAATTTCTGCACCAAATTCGTCTTTCCAGTCTTCCGCATGCTCAAGGTAGTTGTTGAGTTCACGCTTGCACGGACTACACCAAGTTGCCCAAAAAGAAATAATAACTGGCTTTCCTTTGCCTACAAGGGTTGCGGTATCAACAGTTTTACCTTCAGTGCTTTTTAATTTAACGCTCGGAACACCTTGAGCAAAAGCTACCAATGAAACAATGGCCAAAGAAAGGGTAAGAATAAAGTGCTTTTTCATGATTGGTTATTTTAAGAAAAAAGAGATCAACACGTGCGGCATAACAAAAGGTATACCAAACGGTTGATCTCTTCTCTTATTCAAAGAATCTTAGTTGTTCAAAGTCACACGCATTGTAGCCATTTGGCCATTTGCAGTGATATTGATCAAATAAAGTCCGCTTGATAGTGTGCTGAAATCAAGAACCTGACGGTGCTCACCAGCTACAACAGTACCAAGGTCCATGT
>JANRAA010000060.1:5290-7911 GCA_030728235.1 Flavobacteriales bacterium | reverse complement strand
GTGCTTAGACCCACGTTTCCAAAAGCCGATACCGTTTCGAACAAGAGGTCGGTGCCCGTAAACTGATTACCAACAAGAAGTTGCTGCTCGGTAATGCTGAGCACAACAACGCCAACAACGTTTACAACAACGAAGAACAAGAAGACCGTTACTGCCCGAGTGAGTAGGGATGAGGAAATTGTTCTGCGAAACAACTCTGTGTTCTCATGTCCGCGTATTGTAGCCAAAGCCGATGCGAATAGAAGTGCCAACGTGCTTGTTTTTATACCACCACCTGTTGAGCTCGACGATGCGCCGATAAACATGAGCATGATGAAAATGAACGTGGTTGGCAGGCTGATCATGCCGTAATCAACTGAGTTGAAACCGTTGGATCGTGTATTCACACTTTGAAAGACAGCAGTTGTTACTTTTCCAAAAGTGGTCATGCCACTCAGCGTGCCATCGTTTTCGAAAATGAGGTACAATCCTGCGCCAGCAGCTATTAAGCCTATGGAGTAATAGAGTGCAATTTTCGTCCCGAAAGAAATGCGCTTCCAGGGGTTGAGTAAACGGTTGCGAAGGTTCTGTGGGTCGAACAAATCGAAAACAGCCATCATTCCCAAAGCTCCTAAGAAAACGAGGATGTTGATGATCCAGTGAACGTAGTAATTGTTGCGGACAATCTCTCCATACAAGCCACCGTCGAAAATAGATATTCCCGCGTTGTTAAATGCTGACACGGCGTGGAAGATGGAGTAGAAGAACTTCTCGCTCGTAGAGGCAAATGGAATGGCCTGATCCCAGAAAATGAACATGCCGATGGTTCCGGCTACCTCAATTCCCAAACTCCAGATGATCACTTTTCTGAACATCCCTGTGGCTGAAAGCGACGACTCTTTGTTTACGAAATCTTCAATTACAGAGTGTTGTTTTACATCGATGCCAAAACGAGCAGCAAGAGCGAGGAAAGACCCAAAGGCGATGATATTAAGTCCGCCTAACTTCATAAGTATCAGCAAGATCATTTGCCCTTTGAAAGTGAAGTCTACGTGGGTGTTGAGAGTCATCAACCCCGTAACACAGGCGGCACTCGTGCTTGAAAACAAAGCGTCGATGAAGTTCAAATTGCCTTCGATATTGGTCATTTCTGGCAACATGAGCAACCCTGTACCAATCAATATAATGGTGAGGAATGTGAGAATGAAAATCAGCGCAGGGTTGATTTTGAAACGTGGAATAGCGTTCGTACTCTTCCCAAATCCAATGAGGATGATGGCAAGGAAGTAGCATTGAATGAAGACAGCCGAAAGGTCGGTGATACCCGTAAATCCAAGCGATTGGAAGAGTTTTTCAAGAAGTAAAACGTCGAATAGGTTGTATGCAATGGCTTCAACCGTTAGCACCAACATCATAGCCCCCTCAAACCATGTGGATTTTAAGAATTGTGCCGGGTGCCAATCGTAGATAAAACGGATGAGATAATGCACAACATAAAAAGCGAAGCTGCCCTTTATGATTTTCAGGAGCATGATTTTTTCTTCTGCATTGTGCTGATAACCGTAGTAATAGACAAGGGTGAAAACAGCAATGGCAGTAACGATAAGGTTCAAATACTTGATGATGCCAAGTAGTTGCTCTTTATGTCCGTAAAGAAATAGATTCGCCCGCTCCCGAAACGTTTGCAGACTCATGCTAGGGCGTATTTTAATGCCTCGTTCAAAAGTTGTTGTTTATCGATGGGCACAACCCCAACTTTCTCGCAAACAAGTCCACCAGCCAAATTAGAAACCAAAGCAATCAGTTCTGGAGACGCTTTTTGAGCCAGTAACAAAGCTGCAACGCTGATTACTGTGTCGCCCGCCCCCGAAACATCGAGGATCTCGCGCGGATGAGCGTGAATGTGTTTGTTGTTCTCGCCTTCTTTTACATACACACCCATTTCACTCATGGTAACAAGCGAAATGCGGTTTTGCAATGCTTCTTCCATCACGCCAACGGCGTGGATGATGGTGGCGAAGTCTTTTTTATTGATCTCCTGCTTAACGCCTTCTTGCAGCTCTTTTAGGTTTGGCTTGAAGAGGTCTACACCTTTGAAAGATAAGAAGTTATCTTTTTTCGGGTCAACAGATGTTGGAATGTTTCGTTTTTTCGCTTCGGCGATAACGGCGGTGATGACGCGTTGAGTGACGACACCTTTGTTGTAGTCTTCAAAGACAACGACATCGATTTTTTCATCATCCATCAGCCGCACGCAGTTGCCAATGATGCGCTCTTCTTCATCGGAGGTAAGTGGAGACGTTGTTTCTTCGTCAACACGCAGCAAATGGTGTGCACCACTAATGATGCGTGTTTTCACTGTTGTGAGTCGTGTCGTACTGCTTATCAATCCACTGTTTGAGAACAGCAACTCATCCATCAAATCTTGGAAAAGTTGTCCCTTTTCGTCGTCACCAATCACCGAACATATAAAGGGTTTGGCACCCAAGGCGTGTAAGTTCAACGCCACATTTGCGGCACCACCGAGGCGGTTTTCTCTGTTTGTGATTTGGACAACAGGTACGGGTGCTTCTGGCGAGATGCGGTCGACTTTACCCCAATAATAGTCGTCAATCCTCACATCTCCAAAAACCATCACTTTC
>JANRAA010000060.1:2903-5280 GCA_030728235.1 Flavobacteriales bacterium | reverse complement strand
TGTTACTTCCTTTATTGTCGCGTGCACTGCAATCAATTCAATTTTGCCAATGCGCGTTTGATGCGCACAACGGCTTCTGTTAATTCACTTTCAGCTGCTGCGTATGATATGCGCAAGCAGTTCGGGTCTCCAAAGGCTTCGCCTGTTACTAGCGCAACGAATTCTTGTTCGAGAATGAAGTTACAAAGGTCAGAAGCACTTTCAATGGTCTTGCCCTCAAATGATTTCCCGAAATACGATGAAACATCGGGGAAGATGTAGAATGCTCCTTCAGGAACGTTGACAATCAAACCAGGCACTTCTTTCAAGTCTGCAACCACTTGGTCGCGTCGACGCAAAAAAGCGGCTTTCATGTCGAATGTAACGGCAGGATCAGCTTCAACAGCCGCTTTCGCAGCCTTTTGACTGATAGAACATGGTGAACTGGTAAACTGCCCTTGAATCTTTGTGCAGGCATCCGCCATCCATTTTGGCGCTCCCAGGTATCCGAGTCTCCAACCTGTCATAGCAAATCCTTTCGACACCCCGTTGATGGTGATGGTGCGATCATACATTCCATCTAAACCAGCCATGCTGGCATGTTTTCCAGAAAAGTTGATCAACTCATCAAATTCATCGCTGATGATGATGATGTTCGGATGTTTTCTGAGCACTTCAGCGAGTGCTTCTAGCTCTTCTTTCAGGTAAACAGTGCCGGTTGGATTGCACGGTGAACTGTAAATCAACATCCGTGTTTTCGGAGTGATGGCTGCTTCCAGTTGTGCCGGCGAAAGTTTAAAATCGGTGTCGATAGGAGTGAGTACCTCAACTGGCACGCCACCTGCTATTTTCACAATTTCGCTGTAGCTAACCCAATATGGAGCCGGTAGAATTACTTCTTCACCCTCGCTCACCAGCGCCAGCACGGCATTGGCAATGGATTGCTTCGCCCCCGTTGAAATCACAATCTGATCTGCAGTGTAATCAAGGTTGTTGTCGCGCTTGAACTTCTTAGCAATGGCCTCTCTCACATCTTGATACCCATTTACAGGAGGGTAGTGTGAGAAGTTATCGTCGATAGCTTTCTTCGCGGCTTCTTTGATGAAATCTGGCGTGTTGAAATCGGGTTCTCCCAAGCTGAGAGAAATAACGTCATAACCTTTGTTTTTTAGCTCGCGTGAAATGCGGGCCATGGCCAAGGTTGCTGATTCTGAAAGTCGCGTCAGAAGGGCAGATTCTCTTTGAGTGAGGGTATCGGTGTTAGACATATTTCAATTCTAGAATACAAAGCTATTACATTCAATCAGCATTTAGACAGTTTATGGGCTGTCTTTTCCACCTGCGAAAGTGGATTAAAGGCGCGTAACTTGTGGCGTTTTTTTCAAGAAGGGGATGATACTTGCCAGCAGCAGCATTCCGAAGGTCAATCCGCCGTTTAAGGCGATGAGAGAAGCGCCGAAAGTAAAGGTCTTTAAAGTTCCAAATATGATGTTGATGTAAAATGTCAGGATTGGTGCCATTAGCGCAACGATAGGGAAAACGTATTGACTTAGTCGGTGCTTGGTAAATAGTCCGAAAGCAAACATCCCGATCAACGGCCCATACGTGTATCCAGCAAGCGTTATCAATTGGTCGATGGCGCTCAAGTCGAGGGTGTAATTGAGTATTAGGATGACCACGAAAAGCAATGCCGACATGGCGATGTGGACGATTTTTCGCATCTGTACACGGCGCTTTTCTTCGTGTTTCTCGATGTTGAGGATGTCGACACACACACTCGTTGTTAGCGATGTCAATGCACTGTCAGCACTCGAATAAGCTGCGGCTATCAATCCAATCAAAAAGAAAACACCTACGTAACCTGCAATCGGCGAACGCAGGGCTATTTCAGGGAAAAGCAGGTCGGTGCGGGTTTTTCCTAGGGCGTCTACCGGCACGTCGATACCCATTTTTGCGGCATACATAAACAGAAACACACCGAGGAAGAGGAAGAGCAGATTAACAATAAACAAGACACCAGCAAAGCTCATCATGTTTATTTGCGCTTCGCGGATGTTTTTGCAAGCGAGGTTTTTCTGCATCATATCTTGGTCCATGCCTGTCATACCAATGCAGATAAAAAAGCCACCGATGAAGTCTTTCCAGAAATAGTGCGGACCCATTTGTACGTTGTCGAAGAAGAACCAGCGCGTCATCCCGCTATTTGCGATCGTTTCTACCAGCGGATTTTCAGGTCCGAAGTTCAACTGGTTAATAAGCAAGAGCAATGTTACGCCCAATGCCACGAGCATAAACAAAGTTTGCAAGGTGTCGGTCCATATGATTGTTTTAATACCTCCCCGGTAGGTGTAAACCCAAATCAAACCGATTGAAATGGCCACTGTAGCTTCAAAAGGTA
>JANRAA010000060.1:0-2893 GCA_030728235.1 Flavobacteriales bacterium | reverse complement strand
CCAGTAACAAGCGAATCGATGCGCCAATGGTGCGCGACAGTAAAAAGTAAAAAGCCCCTGTTTTGTAAGCCGCAATTCCAAATCGTTTATCGAGGTAGGAGTAGATAGATGTTAGTTGCAGTCGGTAGTAAACAGGCATCAAAACATAAGCTATGAAAAGGTATCCCAATAGGTACCCCATCACAATCTGCATGTACGAGAATTGATCTCCTGGATTGCCTACTTTTCCCGGTATGCTGATGAATGTTATGCCGCTCAAGCTTGCACCAATCATCCCAAACGCTACGAGAAACCAAGGGGCACTTTTTCCAGCCAAGAAGAAATTGGCGTTGCTTTCTTGACGTGAAGTAAGGCGTGAAATGATAACCAGCATGGCGAAGTAGCCAAGTATGAGGGCAAGTATGAGAGATGTCGACATGAAGCGCAAGTTTGTGCAAAGATGCTATTTTCTGTGATTTGCTTCACCGTGAGGAGAAACCATGAAGAAAGAGCATACATGAAATCACGAGAACGTGAAATTTCGAAAAACAGATTATCTCTTACCTTTCTCTTACTTTTGCCTGATGAATTTCCCTTCGCGATTGATAGAAGAAGCTGTAGACCAAATGGCATCGTTGCCAGGTGTTGGTCGCAAAACGGCATTGCGCCTAGTTTTGCAGTTGCTTCGTCGCGATTCTGATGAGGTAGCGCGATTTTCTCGTGCGTTCACGGCATTGAAGGAGGGCATCAAATCGTGTTCAGTATGTGGCAACTTATCGGATGATGATGTTTGTCCGATTTGCGCCGATTCCCGACGCGACGCCTCAACAGTATGCATCGTTGAAAACATCCGCGATGTACTCGCGATAGAAAGCACAGAACAATTTAAGGGCTTGTACCATGTATTAGGCGGCGTTATATCTCCGTTAGATGGCGTTGGGCCGAGTGATTTGAACATTGCATCATTGGCAACGCGGCTTGAGGGTGGCGCTGTTCAAGAGGTTATTTTTGCTTTGAGCACAACCATGGAGGGAGAAACAACTTCGTACTACTTGTACAAGAAAATTGCACCTTTCAACGTTCGTGTTTCGGCAATCGCGCGCGGAATTGCCATTGGAGATGAATTGCAACATGCAGATGAATTGACGTTAGCGCGATCAATCATGCAGCGCATGCCTTACGAAAACGCTATTGGCGGAAAATGAAGTTAACGGTCGTCATTGTCAACTACAACGTAGAACACTTCCTTGAGCAATGCCTGCTCTCGGTTGAGATTGCAATGAAAGCTGTTTCGTGCGAGGTGTTCGTGGTCGACAATCAAAGTGTAGACGGGTCATGCGCCATGGTGAGGGAACGTTTTCCGTGGGTGAAGCTCATAGCGAATACCGATAATGTCGGATTTTCACGTGCCAACAACCAAGCTATGCGCATTGCAGCGGGGGAGTATGTGTTGTTGCTAAATCCAGATACCGTAGTAGAAGAAGACACATTTGAGAAGGTGGTTGCGTTTATGGATCGACATCCCGATGCAGGCGGATTGGGAGTGCGGATGGTAGATGGGAAAGGGGTGTTTTTGCGGGTACGTAAACGCGGATTGGCAACTCCGTGGGTGGCGTTCTGTAAGATTAGTGGTATTTACAGATTGTTTCCACGTTCACGAAAATTCAACCACTATTATTTCGGGTTTGTACAAGAGCATGAAGAGGCTGAAATCGAAATCCTCAGTGGCGCTTTTATGTTGATGCGGAAGTCTGCTTTGGATAAGGTTGGCTTGCTTGATGAGGCGTTTTTTATGTACGGCGAAGACATCGATCTGAGCTGGCGGATTATTTTAGGTGGCTTTAAGAACTACTATTTCCCCGATACTACCATCATTCACTACAAAGGAGAAAGCACCAAGAAAGGCAGTTTAAACTACGTCTTCGTTTTTTACAATGCGATGATCATTTTCGCCAAAAAGCATTTCTCTGAGAAAAATGCGAAGGCGTTCAGCCAGCTCATCAACCTCGCGATTTATGCCCGTGCAGCTTTGGCGGTGGCACAGCGATTTGTTCAGCGCATGTGGTTGCCGGTTTTGGATTCCTTGCTTTTGTTCGCAGGTTTGTGGCTTTTAAAGACTTACTACGCCGATTTGCAGAACAAAATATTCGAGGCTGATTTGGTTCAGATTGCGTTTGGGGTTTTTGCCGCTATTTGGGTCAGTAGTGTGCACCTCAGTGGGGGGTACGACAAGCCATCGTCGCCGAAGCAGCTGCTTCGAGGCGCTGCAATTGGCAGTTTGATAATCGTTTTGGGCTACTCGCTTTTGCCAGAAAGTTTGCGTTTTTCTCGAGCACTTGTTTTGCTAGGGTCATTGTTTGCCTTACTCTATTTCGCTTTGTCGCGTTTAGGATTGTCTTTGGTAGCGCCAAAAGTCTTTACATGGCGGGGAAGAAAAAGCAAGCGCATTGCCGTTGTTGGTGACGAGACAGAAGTTTCGCGCATCAGCAATTTGCTAACCCAAACGCACACCGTGAATCCTTATTTGGTAGGGGTGGGGGTAACAAAGCAAGGCGGAAGTCAAGTGGGCACGTACTCCCAGCTTGGAGAAGTAATCAGGGTGCACAAAATCGAAGTGGTGGTGTTCAGCGGGAAAGATTTATCGGCTGGTCAAATCATACAGATGATGAATAGCAGCGGACAAACCGGTGTGGATTTTAAGATTGCACCGCCTGATACCTTGTACATGATTGGCAGCAACAGTATCGACACCGCCGGCGATTTGTTTATGCTCGAAACAAACAGCATACATAAACCCTTGAACAAGCGTAAAAAGCGAATTTTCGATGTCGTTTTAAGTCTGCTTCTGCTCCTGTCTTCACCCATTTCCGTTTTATTCGTGAAGAATAAATCAGGTTTTTTCAAATCCATTTTC
>JANRAA010000059.1:4233-7977 GCA_030728235.1 Flavobacteriales bacterium | reverse complement strand
TACTGCGAAACGGGAAGATACACTTTGGCTTTATAAATAGATTTTAATGGATTTACTAGCATTGTTATTGGGAATTGTAGTGGGCATTATAGCGGGATTCATTATTGCCCGTGTAACAGCACCGAAGGAAGGCAGCAATGATTTTTTAAGGCAAGACCTCGAAAGCAATCGGGTAGAATTGAAAAGCCTGCAAGAAAAATTCAGCGAAGCGACCCTTGCGCGCGAGAAACTCCAGCAAGAGCTCGTTTATTTATCGAAAGAAATCGAACAGAAAGATGTCCGCGCTCGCGAGCGGGAAGTTGAGTTTTCGCAGCGAAAAGCAGACTTCGAAAAAGAGATCATTGACACCCGTCAGCGACTAGAGAAAGAGTTTGAATTGATTTCGAACCGACTGATTACGAACCAATCGGAGCAGTTCACAAAAGTGAATCAAGAGCAGATAGGCAACCTCTTGAATCCACTTAAAAATCAACTAGGCGAGTTCAAGCTTCAGGTTGAGAAGGCATATGGCGATGAGCGCGAGGGACAAGGGAAATTGCTTCAACAGCTCGAGCAATTGAAAGAGATGAATCAAAAATTGAGCGAAGGAGCCTCCAATTTAGCAAGTGCTTTAAAAGGAGATTCGAAAGTTCAAGGCGATTGGGGAGAAAGCCACCTCGAAGTGATACTGCAAAAAGCAGGTTTGCAAAAAGACATCCACTACCTCACCCAGCAGAGCTTTGCTGGCAGCGAAGGCAGGCAACGTCCGGATTTTCTCATCAAACTTCCTGAAAACCGCAGCATCATCGTCGATTCAAAAGTATCATTAACGGCTTACGAGCGTTACCACTCAAGCGACGATTTAACATCCGCGTCAGCGCTGAAAGAACATATTGCCAGCATGCGATCTCACATTTCGCAATTGAGCGCTAAGAATTACGACCAAATAACCGGCATCAACACTTTGGATTTCGTATTGATGTACATACCCATTGAACCCGCGCTGAGCTTGGCTTTGAGCAACGAACCAAAGTTGTACGAAGAAGCTTTAAACAAGAACATCGTACTGGTTTCGACCACCACCTTGCTCGCTACCATGCGCACGGTCAGCTACATTTGGAAACAAGAAGACCAGCGGAAAAACGTGCAAGAAATCATACATGCTGGTAGTAATTTATACGATAAATTTGTTGCCTTTACAGAAGACATGTTGCAAGTAGGCAAGACACTTGAAAGCAGCATGAGTGCGTATGACGCGGCCATGAACAAACTGAAAGAAGGCAAAGGGAATTTAATCGGACGAGCCGATAAGATGCGTAAATTGGGACTTACCAATAAAAAGAACATCAACCCACAACTTCTTTCAGACAACGACCAAGAAAGCGAAGCATCAGATGAAGAATAGACACCTCTTCCTATTACTAATTGCGCTGATAGCTGCGGGATGCAAATCGAGTGGCCCGAGCAGATCGACCAATGAAACGAGCTATGACTTTGAGATCAGTCCGCTTCATCCAGACCTGTTGTTTTACCATGTCAGCGATGACTCCACAAAGCTTTACCTCCAAGTATATACCGACGAACTGCTTTTTACACGCCAAAGTCCGGATGCACCTTTCACCTCGAATTTGAGCATTGATTTATTCTTTACCTCAACCAAAGACACGGTTCAGTTCGGGCAGACAATTGTGGCAGAAGAAGATTTACGAAAGGTGATGATTACCCAGGTCATCCCCTTCAAGAAGCAACCGAAAACACAATGCATAGTGCGCATTCGAGATGAAAACAGGAAATGGGAAGAGCGCATAGATGTCGTGATTGAAAAAACTGATTCTCCGACCCGACAGGATTTCTTACTCATGCGTGTTGGCAGCAAAAATCCTTTTTTCGGATACAACATTGCACAGGGCAGCGCCGTCGATATTCAATCAGCTCGGTTTCCTTGTGTGTTGAACATCAATCATTGGACACCAGACATCCATCTTCCACCTCCCCCCTATTCTGAGGCAAAAATCACACTGCCTGATGAAAAAGAATTTGATGGAAAGCTGCTTGTAGGAAACACACAAAACATTGAGTCAGGCATTTATAGTGTGTATTGCGATTCAAGCTTTGTCTTCTCTATATTCGGAAGAGAATCCGCTTACCCGCGGATAAAAACTGTGGCAGGCATGGTAAATAGTTTGCGGTACATCAGTTCGAGAAAAGAGTATGAGCGCATACAAGGCAGCAACTACCCAAAGGTTGGACTTGACGAGTTTTGGATAGATTGCGGAGGATCGAAAGACAAAGCCCGCTCATTGATAAAGAATTACTACCGCAGGGTAGTAGAAGCTAACAGGAGTTTTTCTTCTTATGCTGAAGGCTGGAAGACAGACCGTGGATTGGTGCATGTGGTGTTTGGCAATCCGAACAAGATCAAGAAAAGTGCAGACACAGAAACGTGGATTTACGGAGAAGAGAACAACGTAAGCAGCGTATCGTTTACCTTTGCTAAAATTTCGACTAAACACAGCGACAACGAGTTTCGATTGATTCGCAATCCGCTTTATCGCAGTTACTGGGACAGGGCAGTAACGGCATGGAGAAACGGAAGGGTATTCCTAGATTAGATATGGTAAACGACGACTTATTATTTGGTTGGCACCCCGTGCTAGAGGCACTGGAAACAGGTGCTGACTTGCAAAAGATATTGCTCTTGCAAGGCTTGAGGAACGAGAAATCGAATCAGGTATTGACACAAGCAAAAGAGCTTGAGATACCTGTGCAATTTGTTCCTCAGCAGAAGCTTGACCGCATTACTCGAAAAAATCATCAAGGGATTATTGCGTTCGGCTCTCCAATAACGTTCGCCAATTTAGAGCACCTAACAAGTGATTTATACGACAAGGGCATAATGCCTCGCTTCTTGGCTTTTGATGGCATCACAGACGTCCGCAATTTCGGAGCTATTTGTCGCACTGCAGAATGTTTTGGGATCGATGCAGTGATTGTACCTTCAAAAGGAATGGCTCCGATTAACGATGAAGCCGTAAAGTCAAGTTCAGGCGCTTTACTGCGACTTCCTGTTTGCCGTGTTTCACATTGGGGTCAAGCATTGAAGTTTCTTATGGATGCTGGCATTCCACTTATTGGAATGACCGAAAAAGCTTCGGATTTACTCGACAAATCGCAGTTCGGCTCGCCGATGTGCATGGTGCTTGGAAATGAAGAAACAGGACTGTCTCCGGAAACTTTGCGCGCATGCGATCGACTGGTCCGAATTCCAATGCCAGGAGAGATTTCATCACTGAATGTTGGCGCTGCAGCGGCGATTGCGTTATATATCGCAAGTACTTCACAACTTGATATTTAGAATTGGGATTTTGAATGGTATCCCTAACTTATTTTTTAGCATCTTTGTCCATTGGAAAAAGCGTTTTTCTTAATTAACAACCAACACCAACAACCTGTCATGAAAGGGACTCTACTCACCCTCGCCCTTTGCAGTGCCTTGATGTTTACTGCATTGCTATTCGCAGAACCTGTCGCCGCGCAATCTTCTGGCTCAGGAAATCTTGAATTCATTGTCGAAGTAGCGGGCATTACCCCTGAAAAGTACGCCGATGCTGTTCGCTCTACGCGTTTAAAAAACGACATTTCTATCTCTGAAGCATGCGTACCTGCGGCACTCATTGTCATCAATGTGACCCAAGGAAGTCGAAGTTTAGAAGAAGTAAAGGCCTACATCGTAGATGTTCTTGGTTCTTCAACATCGCTTCAGGT
>JANRAA010000059.1:0-4223 GCA_030728235.1 Flavobacteriales bacterium | reverse complement strand
GCTTCAGGTAGCCATTCGCACCGACCTCGACAAGCCAGCGTTTAGCGACAAATGTCGCGCCAAGCGTCTAGGCCTCAATTAATTAAAGAAACCCTTAGAAACTTCATTTCATGAAGAATTTCAACCTTTTTCAAAGGCTTCTCGTTTTATCTATTCTCTTGACCGGGTACCAATTGCAAGCCCAATTGACGGTTGACATCAACCAAACGCCCGCAACGATGGTTCAAAACCTTGTGGGCACAGGAATAGAAATATTTAACGTAACAGCAACAGCTGCACCGGGCAGTTTTGGTTATTACACATCGGTTGGCACCGAGATTGGCACTAGCGAAGGATTGGTGCTTACCACCGGTCAGGCGATCAACGCCATTGGTCCAAACGATGAAACAGGATTGCCTCAAATTTCGGGGAGCACCTGTTTGAACTGCGACCAATACGACAATGGTTTCATGGGCAGTCCGCTGCTCACAGCCGCAAACGGTGGTCTTACAACCTGGGATGCTTGTACGATTGAATTCGATTTAACTTCACATTTGCTTCTGAAGAATACCTCGAATGGGTGGGGTCGTCATTTAACGACGTTTTCGGATTCTTTATCAGCGGACCAGGAGTTGGCATAGATCAAAACATCGCTTTGATACCTGGCACTGCGGAACCGGTAGCCATCAACTCGGTAAACAACATTGATAACACTCAGTATTTTTACAACAACCAAAACCCATTGGGTCTTGGAGTGCAATACGATGGAATCACTGTCGGTTTGCGCGCTGAAATAGGAAATATTCAGGCGTGTGAGGTTTACCACCTCAAGTTGATTATCGCTGACGGATCAGATCGATTGTATGACTCAGCTGTATTCATCAATCAGATCGAATCAAATCCGCTTACCATTACTACTTCTACAGAAGGAGGCACAGACTTCATGATTGAAGGTTGTAACAATGGTAACGTTTTGTTTGAAAGCACTTTTCTACCTGTGACAGATCTAGACGTAAATTTTGCACTTGGCGGCGATGCCGTATTTGGTGTAGACTACACAACCGTTCCTGATTTGACTCCATTCTTGGATGCAGTGAACAACTATTATACGCTTGTAATACCGGCGGGTCAGACATCCATCAGTTTTGAGATCATTCCCATCTCCGACGGATTGACAGAAGGAACGGAGATAGTTAACATCACATTGGTAAACCAACTGTGTGAAGGTTTTGAGTTCCAGAGCTCTGTTGACTTTGAAATCATTGATGAGTTGACGGTTGATATCACTCCTGCCACCAGCACAATATGCAATGGTCAATGTGTAACATTAACTGCAGATGCGATCACCGGTGGGCTATCCACCTTTGAATGGTCGCCATCTTCAGAAGTTTCTGACCCCTCATCATTGATAGTTGATGTTTGTCCGTCTGCAACCACTACATATACGCTCACCTCAACCGTTGCCAACTGTGTTGTATCTGCTTCAGCCACAGTGAACGTTACGGCTCCGAACCTTGCTTTCAACGTGACCAACGTGACTTGCATTGATGGAGCGACAGGGGCGATAGATTTGACTGTTACAGATGCAACCGCGCCGATAACTTATGAGTGGACTTTAAATGGCAACATCGTTTCGACCGATGAAGATCCGACAGGATTAGAGGAAGGCACTTATTGTGTAACCATAGTTGACGCAGTGGGATGCACCAATTCGGGCTGTGTAGATGTTATCGAAGATCAAGTTTTGAATTTGGTTGATGTTAACTTCTCTAGTTATTCATGTTTCCCAATCAGCTGCAACGGCGCATGTGATGGATCTATCACTGTAGATGTTGTAGGTGGAACAGGACTGTATACTTATGTATGGGTTGATGCCTCGAACAACGTTGTTGGCAACGCTGCAACCGCTATCGACTTGTGCGCAGGAGATTACACAGTAACGGTAACAGATGCGCTGGGTTGTGAAGTAACCGAAACTTATACTGTTCAGGAGCCTGATGTTCTTGAAATTGATGTTGTAGGTACCATCGACATTCTGTGCAATGGCTCTGAAACAGGTATCGCAACCGTCACCTCAACCGGTGGATGTGCACCGTACTTCTACAATTGGAGCCACGACGCTGACCTGAATACTCCAGTAGCTACAGGATTAGGTGCCGGAGTTTTCACTGTCACAGTGAATGATGTGAATGGTTGTGCAAGTGCTGGAAGTGTTACCATCACAATCAATCAGCCAGGAGATCCGATTGACGTAATTGTAAACTCTGTAACGACTTATCCTGGTGGATACAATGTTTCTTGTCCGGATGCAAACGACGGCGGTGTAGACATCACCATCACAGGTGGAACACCTGGCTATTTTGTTACATGGTTCAACAATGATACGCAAGACACCTTCTTCCTTGAAGATCTAGCGAATGCGCCATGTGGAAACTATACTCTTACTGTTGTTGATAGCAACGATTGCACTTTCACTACAGACATCGAATTGACGTGTGTGCCTGACTGGCAAGTTTCTGCTATTACTGTTCCGAACGCCTGCGGCGATCCGAATGGTGGAAATGGTGAGATCGCTTTGAGTATTTTTGGTTCTCACGGTGGTCCGTATACAGTTACTTGGAACGGACCTAGCTGTCCGTGCACAGGCCCAACCATTACCAACCTGAACTCTGGAAACTACGTCGCGACCATAACTGACGTTAACGGTTGTCAAACCCTATTGAGCGTAAACGTAGGAACAAACGACCAATTCAACATAACTGAAACAGTAACGGATGCCGATTGCGGCGGTGCATGCACAGGAAGTATAGAATTGGATCTTTCACCTGCCGTGGTTGACAACATTTCATGGACCAGTACAAATGGATTTGCTTCAAACGACGAAGACATATTCGATTTGTGTGCTGGCACTTATGCGGTTACCATTACGCTTGGGACATGTGAAGAGACCTTCGTTTACACCGTGAATGAGCCTACACCGATAAATATTGACTTCATTGATATCGTTCCTCCTATTTGTTTCGGACAAAACAATGGAAGCGTAACAGCGGATGCATCAGGCGGTACTGGCCCATACACTTACGAATGGACACCTTCAGTAGATTGTTTCTTTGCGGGGTCGTCGAATGCGGGTATTACCAACTTGTTTGAATGTGTTTACGAAGTAACAGTTACCGACTTCACAGGATGTCAGGTAACAGAATCGATCTTCTTGGATGCACCGCAGGTTATGGACATCTTTGTTTCTACATCTCTATACAACGGAGGTTACAACATTTCTTGTCCGGGTGGAAACGACGGACAAATCAGCGTGAGTGTTAGTGGTGGGACACCTGATTGTACAGGTTTCGCTCCAGAGTGTTACGAATACGACTGGGCGACATGCGACCCTGTTAACGTTCCTGGAAGTGCTTTCCAAGACGGTTTGATTGCTGGTACATACTGCGTAGTAGTGACAGATGCCAATGGATGTGTTGCTACAACTCAAATTCCAATTGGCGATCCAGAACCGATTGAAGCCAGCGGAGTAATTTCAGACTACAACGGATTTGGAGTTTCATGTAATGGCGTTTGTGACGGATTTATCACACCAAACATCACAGGTGGCACGGATGAATATGTTGTTTACGAATGGATTACAGGAGACATTGGCGACAACGATCCAGAGGCAATTACCTTGGTTGATCTGTGCGCTGGTGTTTATGAATTGCGTGTTGTAGACACGAATGATTGTGAGAACATCATCTCATTTGAGCTTACTGAACCAGCTCCTATAGAGGTTACAGTAGACAACGTAAACAACGTTACTTGTTACCTGGGTATTGATGGAAGCATTTCAGTAACCGCTACAGGAGGCACCGAGCCTTACGACTACGATTGGAACAACGGAGCTTTCAATGGCAATGTATTGGTGGACTTAACCGGTAACACCTACAACTTGGTGGTGACAGATGACAACGGATGTACAGTTGAAGAAACGGTTATTGTAACTCAACCAGGACCGTTTACAGTTACTTTAACAGTTCCTGTATTGGAGGGTACACCATTCGACATCCCATGTAATGGCGAAAATTCAGGAAGTATCAATACTGTAATTCAAGGCGGTACTCCAAATTATTTCATCAACTGGTCAGGGCCGGGTGTGGTGATGCCGACAGCTCAAAACCAAACAGATTTGATGGCTGGCACCTACACCGTTGTTGTAACAGATGCCAATGGTTGCTCCACTGGAGGCAGTGTAACTT
>JANRAA010000058.1 GCA_030728235.1 Flavobacteriales bacterium | reverse complement strand
TCACTGAATAGTGCAATGACCAGCAATGCAAGGAAACTACCCGAAATATCATCTTCAATCCTTTAGAAATCTGCTTTTGGTAACACTGTTTTCGGTGTTTTCAGTGGCTGTTTTCGGACAAAGTGAGATCATCCTAATTCACGGCGGGGTGAAAGATACCGAGTCGATGAAAAAGATGGAAGGTGTTCAAGTCAAAGTGCTTCAAAACGGCAAAGAATTAGAGAACGTAACCACCTCAGGAAGTGGTAAATATGAGTTCGAGTTGCCATTGGGTTTTAACTACGTCATTCAGTTTTCAAAACAAGATTTTGTCACCAAGAAACTTGAACTAAACACAAAAGGAATTCCGATGGAAGACCTCGAAGGTGGATTTCAGATGACGGTAGACATGTCGCTTTTCGCCTACATTGAAGGCTTCGATCTGTCAATTCTCGATGCGCCAATTGGAAAGGCGTCTTTCGATCCTGTTAGAAATTCTGTTGAGTTCGATTACGACTACACTGGAAGAATGCAGCAGAAAATCGATGCTGAATTTGAACGTTTAAAGAAGTTGGCAGGAGAGCAAGAAAAACTCAGAAAAGAGTTTGACGAACTTGTCAAAAAAGGTGATCAAAAAGTAATGGAGAAGAAGTACGCAGAAGCTATCGACAAGTACGATGCTGCATTGCGTTTGTTCCCAAAAGAAGAGCCTGTGATTGCCAAAAGAGCCGACGCTCAAGCGAAGCTCGATGCTGAAAATGCAGCCGCCAATCTCGAAAAGAAGTACAATGACTTGATGGCCAATGCCAAAAGCAACATCAAGAAGGAAAGCTTCGACGATGCCGTTTCCAATCTCAATGAGGCAATCAAGTTGAAGCCAGAAGAACGTGAGCCAAAAGATTTGCTTGCTGAAGTAGAAAAGAAAAGGGCTGCTCTGCAGAATAAGGCGAAGTATGATCAGTTGATAACCGCTGCAGACAAAGAATTTTCGAATAAGAACTACGCTATTTCGATAGAAAAGTACCAAGAAGCAATAGCCGTAATAGGTACCGAACAATACCCGAGAGAGCGTATCAAAGAAGCACAACGCCTTATAGACGAGGCATTGTCGAGCGCTATGGCAGCAGAGCAAAAGGAGAAGCGCTACAAGGAATTGATTGATCTAGGTCAGAAGAACATAGGCTCGAAAGAGTACCAGGTAGCTCTGCGGAACTACGAAGAGGCAAAGACGCTGAAGCCGGGTGAAAAGCTACCTGTAGACAAGATTGCTGAAATCGAAAAGATACTTGCTGACCTTGCTGCAAAAGAAGCCGCTGATCGTGCCAATGAATCAGCCAACGCAGAAGTAGAACGCATTGATCGTGAATACAAGGCGCTTATAGCCTCAGCAGATAAGAAATTCGACGGTGAGCAATTGGAAGAAGCCAAAACAGATTACATAGCTGCTTCTCAATTGAAGTCGGCAGAGAAATACCCGAAATCACGCATCCAAAGAATTGATGAGCTGCTTGCTGAAAAGTCGGCAGCAAACTCGAACGCGCTGGCTGAAGAACAGCGCCGCAAAGCCGAAGCAGATCGCTTGGCACAAGAAGAAGCGGATCGCTTGGAACGTGAAAAACGAGAGGCGTCGATGGATGCTGAACGTCAGAAGAAATTGGAGGCGGAAGAAGCCGAACGAAATCGCTTAGCGCAGGAAAAAGCGCGCAAAGAAGAAGAGGAACGCAGAAGAAATGAAGCGTTCTTGAACAATGCAAACTCTTCAACTGAAGATGAGGCAGAGCGCTACTACAGAGAAGCTCATGAGAATGAGCAACGTGCGAAAGGAAAAACCATTGAGCAAATCAAACAAGACCGTAAAGACGATATCACCGAATACACGGCAGATGCAAACCAACGGAGAAATGAGAATTTAGAAGAGCGCGATGCTGTGAACGAAAAGTTGGAGGTGATTTACCGAGATGGCGAATTAAATAGAACAGGTAAGGTTGACGACAAAGCTCGTGAAAAGGATAGAACCCAAACGACACTGCAGACGTTCGATGCGAATTCTCAAGCGCGCAGAGATGACTACAAAGAAGAAGAGTACGCAAAAGGTGAGTCATACTCAGCCTTGGCAATGAACGATTTAAATCGCGCAGAAAGAATAGACAATGTAGAACGCGATAAGCAAACCTACCAGAGCAACAACGATAGCTACATCAGTAAAAGTGGTGCCATTCGTCAAGACAATGAGTACGAGGCTGAACGTCAAAAAGAAGGCAATCGCAATCAAGCGAATAGAGGAGAGGATATACGCCTAAACAATGCGTCTGACAAGGAAACTGAGAAAGCAGCCAATTCAGAATATTACCGTGATGTTACTGGTGCTGCAGACGAGAGACTGGCTTCGAACTACGAAGATACCGAAGGTAAAAAGAAACAATACCGCGATATAAGTGAGGGCAAAGAGGTTTTGCTTGAAACCAATGAATACAACGTCAAAAAAGAAAAAGAAAATAACTCTTATTTCTTGAGCGACCGAAGTGAAGAAGCTGATCTTCGTAAATCAGACAGAAGAAGCGAACTTTTCGATAAAGATACAGGCAAGCAAAAAGATTTCGATGACTACATTCTGCCTGCAGGAGCTCAAGACCTTGAAGAAGGTATTGAAGAGCGCTCTTATGAGGAAGGAAATAAAATGGTCATTGAACGTACGGTTAAACGCGGCAACAAGGTCGACATCTTCCGTAAAGTGATTTCGAAAACAGGAACCTACTATTTCAAAAATGGTCGCTCCATCACCGAAGTGCAATGGAAGCGCGAAACACTGGATGTAAAAGACTAATCACATGAGTCAATCCAGACCTGTTGTGGTGATCATCAATGGTCCAAATCTGAATCTTCTAGGGACACGTGAAAAGGGTATCTATGGCGATAAATCGCTCGAAGATATCATCGCTGATGTGCAAAGTAAATTCCCAGAGTTCGACATCGTTTCGTATCAATCGAACATCGAAGGTGAACTCATTGATGCCATTCAGAAATATGGATTTTCAGCTTTGGGGATTGTCTTAAATCCTGGAGGATATACACACACTTCAGTCGCCCTGCGAGACGCCATTGCGGCCATTAAAACACCTGTTGTTGAGGTGCACATTTCAAACATCCACAACCGTGAAGACTTTAGAAGGCTTTCGCTTTTGGCTCCAGTTTGCAAAGGGGGTGTAATAGGCCTCGGCACCTATGGTTACGAAGCAGCAGTGCGCAGCTTTCTCTAGCGTATTTCAATTGTCGGCAAGCTTCTTTTTTGTTCTCGCTGGTATTTCACGCAAGGCTTTGTCGATGATGCGCGCTAGCTCTTTCGCTTCTTTATCATCCAACTGCTTTCCAAACTGAATGCGCTTTCTCAAATATTGAAAGCCGATGGTTTCTCCTCCCATGATCCATGGCGCACGTTCCATGAACTGAAAGAACTTGGTTGAATCGTATGTGATTGTTCCGAACTTTTGAATGTTCTCTGTAGCGTAAAATTGTGCTTTTCCATACGTGCCAAACGCATTCTTTATCGACAGCTCAGTCTCGAATACACGAAGCATTTCTTTGCCATACAAGCGCCACGCAACCACTTTGCCTCCTTTGACGAGGAAGTAAGCCCAAAAGGCAGAACAAACGGCATAAAAGAATCGCTCGTTCTGATCAGCTGTGGTTTGCCAGTTGTAGATAAAAACGACGCCTACAAAGACCCACAAAGCGGTCCACAAAATCATCAACGTTAAATACAGCGGCGTTGTTTGCTGTGTGATAATAACGGTTAACTCGTCGTCGGTTCTTTTAAAACTCACACGATCACTTATTCTCTTTGGTTCCGCACTCATAGTTGAACCAGGTTTAACACGTCCTGGTATAGTTGTTCGTACATCGGTAATATTTTGCCCAAGTCGAAATCGTAAGCACGTTCCTTCGCTTGCTTTTTGAATTTGTTCAATCGGGCATCGTTATCTAACAAATAAAGGGTGTTTTTGATCATGTCTTCAACATCACCGACATCACTCATCATACCGGTTACACCGTGACGGTTTACTTCCGGAAGTCCGCCTGTATTGGTAGAAATTACAGGAACACCAGCAGCCATGGCCTCCAGGGCTGCCAATCCGAAACTTTCCGATTCAGAAGGCAATAAGAATAGGTCAGCGATTGAAAGAACCTCAGTAGGATCTTTCAACTTTCCTAACATGATGACGTCTTCGCAGGTTTTCAACTCTCTGCACAGCTGCTCAACACGTGAACGCTCAGGGCCATCTCCAACAAGCACCAATTTCGCTGAAACGGTTTTTCTGACTTCGGCAAACACCCGAACGACGTCTTCAACGCGCTTTACAGCTCTGAAGTTTGAAATGTGGACAAGCACTTTCTCGCCATTTGGGGCATGGGCTTCCCGCAATTCTGCATTTTCTGGCATATCGTATTGCTCCATGCAAACGAAGTTGGGAATAACCGAAATGTCTTTGTTTACGCCAAACAACTTGTAGGTATCGTTTTTCAAGCTGTTCGATACTGTCGTCACTCCATCACTTTTATTGATGGCGAATGAGATAACAGGTTCAAAAGAGGCATCACGTCCGAGCAAGGTGATGTCTGTGCCATGAAGTGTTGTAATTACTGGCAAATGAATATCACTCTCGGCAAGTATTTGCTTTGCCATATAGGCTGCTGAAGCATGAGGAATAGCATAATGCACATGCAATAAATCGAGCTTTTCGTGCATGGCTACATCGACCATTTTACTGGCTAGAACCAATTCGTAAGGAGGGTATTCGAACAAAGGGTACTCGGCAACAGTAACTTCGTGGTAAAAAATGTTCTTGTGAAAACTACCCAATCGAACCGGCTGATTGTAGGTGATAAAATGTATTTGGTGTCCTTTAGCAGCCAATGCAATGCCTAGCTCAGTGGCTACAACACCGCTTCCCCCGAAGGTTGGATAACATACAATACCAATTTTCATGCGCTTCACCGGTATTCGTTACTTACCAATATCTCCTAAGAATTCTTGATTTTTTCGCGTGCGCGCGGCACGGATGGCATCATAGATAACTTGTTGGATATCGGTGCGAATGTTCATATTCAACAATTTCTTGTTTTCCGCATTTGGATATACTCGGTTCGACAAAAATACATAAACCAATTGTTCTGACGGGTCTGCCCACACCATTGTTCCTGTAAATCCTGTATGGCCGAAACTTAATTTTGATGCTGACGGACAAGTTGGGCCTCCATTGCCACCTGTTGGCCTGTCGAAACCTGCGCCGCGTCGGTTGCCTTGATCGCAGTATTGACAAGATGTGTACTCATTCAATGTGCTCGGCTGTATGTATTGTCGGCCCCCATAACTTCCCCCATTCAAAAACATCTGCATCATGGCAGCTAAATCATAGGCGTTAGCGAATACACCAGCATGTCCGCCAACACCTCCCATCATTGCTGCTCCGGGGTCGTGCACAAAACCTCGCACCAATTGATTTCTAAATGTGTTGTCGCGCTCAGTCGGAGCAATCACTTCTGCATCCATTCGCTGAAGCGGATGATAACCCATTGAACGCAGCCCCATTGGTTTATAAAAAATGGAATCTACATATGCGTCGAGGGTCATGTTGGTCTTTCGCTCGATGATCTGCTGGATGAAATAGTAACCTAGATCGCTGTACTTGTATTCTTTGTCTTTTCGCAACGACAGTGCGGCAATCTTGTTGAAAATGGTATCGCGATAAGCATCGCGGATGTAAAGGTTTTCTGCAACTTGGGTAGTATAACCTGCTTCAGGCGCAGTGCGGTAGAATTTTGGATTCGGCTGTCCTTTTGAAATGGTCTCTTCATAGAAAGGTATCCACGCGGGAAGTTGAGCGTAGTGACTCATCATCTCTCGCAAATTCATATTGTAGCATTTCGAGGTGTCAGACAAGTCGAGATAGTCGCACAGGTTGTAGTCTAAATCTATTTCACCCTGATCTTGCATGTGCATCAAAGCTGCTGTCGACGAAACAATCTTGGTAATAGAAGCAAGGTCATAAACGGTGTTAGGCGTCACGGGCTCGTCGCCCTCATATGTGAGTTTGCCGTATGAGCGATCAACAATGATATCGCCACCTCGAGCCACAATCACCCTACAACCAGGATAAGCTTCTTCGCGGATGCCTTTCAAAGCTATGGAGTCGATTTTCGAAAAATCTTCGGCCGTAAATCCTGCCGTTTCTGGTAAAACCGAGCGAAGTCGCACAGGCATGTCGATTGGTTTACCATCCCCAATGCCATAGATTTTATCAGGCGTTATTGGGAGTCGGCCTTGCGCCTTTGCAGCCCCTACGAGGACTTCGGCTGTTATCCATTGACTCAAGGTGTCGTCTTGGTAAACGACCAACAGTGCGTCAGACTTATCAATCCCTCGCATGTCTTTCAATGCATATGGGTTGGTGAATACATTGACGATGACTTTTGTTTTGCTGTTTATCGCGTTGATGATGCGCACACTCTGGTTGGAAACGCCAAAATTGGTTGATGGACGATTGCTTGCACCAAGCAGGTTGACAACAACGAAATCGTAGTCGCTCAATTTTTCTTCGAACTCTTTCGACGCGTTGAAATCAGGGTTTTTTGGAAGGTTGTAATAGTCGGCATCGACAAACCTACTCAATGATCTTTTGAAGGTCTCCGAGTCCGACCCAAATGTCAGCACAGCTACCGACTTGTCGGGCTGCAAGATCAAGGGTAAGATATCATCATTTTCGAGAACAGTAATCGACGATTCAATCAGTTCGCGGTGGAGGGCTTGCGCTTGTGGGCGTTGCAAATCCTCGACGATATTATTCGGGTCAACGAATTTGTTTTGTGAAAGTCCACACCAGAATTTCGACTTTAAAATTTTCAAACAGTGATAGTCTATTTCCGCTTCACTCAGCGATGAGTCGGCAATTGCTTCTTTGATGCGCGCAACGGCGTTTGGGACATTCTCAGGAAAAAGTAAGATATCGTTGCCAGCCTTCAATGCCATCAGGTCGACTTCACCGGGTGTTGAATAATTGGCAACCCCCTTCATGTTCATCGCATCGGTGAAAATCAGTCCTTCGAAATGCATCTCATCGCGCAACAATCCGGTCACGATTTTACTTGACAGGGTAGAAGGGAGGTCGGGTGTAGAATCAAGAGCGGGTATATTCAAGTGAGCCACCATCATTGCTGATAAGCCATTTTTGATGAGTTGCTTGAATGGGTAAAACTCTATAGAATCAAGTCGATCAATTGGGTGATCAATGCGAGGCAAAGTCTTGTGCGAATCTGATTTGGTATCGCCGTGACCGGGGAAATGCTTGCCTGTTGCAATAACGCCTCCATCTTGTAAGCCTTTCATGTACGCTTCTCCAAGTCGACTTACATGTTCTCTATTCTCTCCAAATGCGCGGTTGTTGATAACGGGGTTTACTGCATTGTTGTTAACGTCGATAACGGGTGAAAAGCTAACATGCACCCCCATCCGATTGAGTTGCCAAGCCTGCTCTCGTCCGAAAGCATACACCAGGTCGTCATCGTAGGTGGCGCCAAGAGTCATCTGACGCGGGAATTTTATAGTGCTATCCAACCGCATGCTCAAACCCCATTCAGCATCCATACCGATGAGCAATGGAACTTTTGAAATGGATTGATAGTAGTTGTTGTGTCGCGCCTGACGAACCGGGCCGCCTTGCATGAATATCAAACCTCCAATGTGGTAATTCTCAATTAGGTTTGCGATTTCTTTGATGTGACTCGAGTCTTTGTTCGAGTATGCAGCCACCATAAAGAGTTGTCCGATTTTTTCATCCAAGCTCATGTCGGTGAGTATGGAGTCGGCCCAATCTGTGTTCGATAGTAGAAATGGTGGTGTAATGCCCTGACTTTGCTGGCTTATAGAGCAATGAGGGTGAAAGAAAAGTATGATGAAAACTGTAAAGTACAGTAGGCGTGTGCGCTGCATTTGCGGGTTTGAATTGGCTTACTAAGGTATAA